>NZ_LZLL01000405.1:0-17312 GCF_001669335.1 Mycobacterium sp. 1245852.3
GCACGGTCCGTTACAGCGCCGCCGAACTCGAGGAATTGCTCAACAGGGCGGTGAGTGCGGCTGCATCTGCTGGGATGAGCCGACGCCGCCAACCGATCCCGGCCTGACATTTCATTTGTTCGCGCTGCTGGTTGAGCGGTTTCAAGGCAGTCTGAAACAATCGGCGGTGTGGACGATGAGCGCCGAGCGCTGGGCGACCTGTTGGCCGCTCATGCGGAGATGGAGCACCTGACCGCGGAGATCGGCGCCGCGCGTGAGCGCCGCCGCGATGCGGCGCGCCGGCTTCTCGCGTTGGGACACGGCACGTCCTGGATCGCGCGCCAGCTCGGCGTGAGCGCCCAGGCGGTCGATGGGTTCACCAAATACCAAGAGCGCCAAGAGAAAAAGCGCGGACAGGTCTAGATCTCGATACCGCGGTCACGGTCTTCGATGTGGCGATCACGGTCCTGGTGGCGATCGCGAAGCCAGGTGGCGTCCAGGTGGCGCCGGTAGGCGCCGCGAATGGTGGTGTGGAGGTGGTCTGCGCGGGTGAGGTGGGCGCGCAGCTGGTCGTCGAGCAGGGCGGGGTGCAGGCGCCGGAGCTGGGTGAGCGCAGGATCGAGGTCGGGGGCGCCCGGGCGCGGGGCGGTCTCAGGTGGCGTGTGGCCACCGAGGGTGGTGGTCCACGGCAATTCGGTATGTAGCAGGCCCAGGAGCCGTTGAGAGGGC
Organism: Mycobacterium sp. 1245852.3; assembly: GCF_001669335.1. Classification (NCBI taxonomy): domain Bacteria; kingdom Bacillati; phylum Actinomycetota; class Actinomycetes; order Mycobacteriales; family Mycobacteriaceae; genus Mycobacterium; species Mycobacterium sp. 1245852.3. The sequence continues at coordinate 709 of NZ_LZLL01000405.1, forward strand.
TGCGGGGGCCCTGTGCGGTGGCGGGTGGTGTTGAGCAGGATCAGGCCGGACTGGGTGGCGGCGGCGTGTTCGGCGAGGTCGGCCAGCATGGCCGGGTCGGTGGTGGCGGCGTCATCGACGATGAGCAGGCCGCCGGGGGGCAAGTGCCACTGCTTGGTGGTGATGTGGGTGTGGGCTTCGGTGATGGTGGCGGCGGTGTCGGCGAGTTCGTCAGCGACGGCATGCTCGGCCTGGTCGCGGGTGGGGCCACACCACAGGATTTTGCGGTTGGCGGCGGTGGCGGCGCTGTGCAGGGTGTGGAGGGCCGCGCGGCGCTCGGTCGAGGGTGGGGCGTCGATGACGGTGACGGCGAAGGGCAGTCGGGCGGTGCTGGTGAGCGCGGCGGCGGTGGCTGGGGGCAGATCGGTGACGGCGCCGGGGTCAAGGTGCAGGGGGCGTTGGGGTTGGTAACGGCTGGCCGCTTCGAGCACGCGTAGCTCGGTGGCCAGGTCGTCGCGTTGGGCGCTGAGGTGTTGCGCGGAGCGGGTTTCGGCGGCGGCGAAGGCCAGGGCGGCGGCCGCTTCGGCGCGATCAAGATGGCCGCGCAGCTGATGGTGGTGCTGGCGCGCCACCTGCAGGGCCTGGTGGTCGGCGTCGCGGGTGCGGGCGAGCAGCGCGTCGACGTCGGCGCCGCTGATGATGCGATCGGGTCCGCCGGCGGCCTGGACCCGCGCGGTGAGTGCTTCTGCAAGTGCCCCGCGGTAGTGCTCGGCGGGCGTGATCTCGGGTAAGGCCATGCCGCGTAAGTGGATGTCGAGTGTGGCGGAGGCGATGTCGAGCGGGTCAACGTCGGGCTGGGCCTGCAGTTCGGCGAGTTGGGCGCGTGCCCATTCGAGGCTGGTGTGTGCGGCTTCGTAGTCGGCTTCGGCGTCAGCCCATTGGGCGACGACGTCTTGGACGGCGAGCAGGTAGGGGCGGTCGGCATCGGCGCGGGCCCGCAGCTCGACGATGTTGTCGGCGGCCGCGCTCATGGCCGGGCCGCGGTCGTTGCGCACCGCATCAGCGAAGGCCGCCAAATCGGCTGTGCTGGCAACGAATTCGTTGCGTAACGCGCGCACGTCGGCCAGCGCGGCCGGCAACGGTAACTGCTCAACCGGGCGGTCGGGTCGCAGGTCGGCGAAGTCCAGACCGGCGTCGCGGCCGCCCAGCGGGAGCTCGTCGACGTTGCGGCCGGCCAGCTCGGAGCCGGTATCGATGCGCTGCTCGCCGAGCGGGTCGGGGGGAAGTTGTTCTTCTTCCTCGGGATGCAGTGGGGGTTGATCGGGGAGTGGGTGGTCGGTGTGGTCGTGGTGGCCGCCGATCAGGTCGACGGTGTAGGTGATGGCTCGGGCGTATTGGTAGGTGGGGATGGTGTGGTCGGCGTCGGCGAGGTGTTCGGCGGCGACATGCAACAGATCGGCGGGGGTCCAGCGGGTGGGGTCGGCGGCGCTGATGGCCGAGACAAGGCCGGGCCAGGCTGGGTCGGCGACGATGGATTCGGCGGCTGCTGATCCAAAGACGTTGTGTAAGTCGCTGATCCATATCGGGCGCAGACCGGTGTGAGGGGTGTCGAGGGTGGCGGTGGGGGTGAGTTCGGCGGTAAGGCGCCACCACAGCGCGGCGGCGGGTAGTTCGTCGGGCAGCGGTCGTTCGGTGGCGGCCGTGCGAACGAGGGCGGGTAAGTCGGGGCGGCTGGCGGCGGCTTCGGTCAGGCGCGCGGCCAGTTGGGGCCAATAGCCGTCGGCGCGGATGCGGGGGTCGATGGAGTCGATGAGTTGCTCGAAGCGGCGGGTGTGCGGGTTCTGGGTGCGCACCAGTGCTTGGGCGCGTTCTTCGAGCAGTTTTTGGATGGTGCGGGCGCGCACGGCGTACTGCGGTGGGCCGAGCAGTCGGGTGTCGTCGATAGCGACGTGGTGGGCGGCGCGAAAGACCGCGATTTCAGCGGCAAGGGGGCGGTTGGCGGCCAGCACGGGTGCGGCCCACGCCGGTGCGGTGGCCGGTGTCCAGTGGTGGGTGACGGTGTGGCGGATCTCATCGGCGAGCTCGGCGACCAGGGCGGCGCGCCGGGCCAGGCAGTTGCCCCACTCAGGATCGTCAGCGAGCAATGCGGGGGTGGCGGGCAGCCAGCGTAGTGGCCCGATCCCGGCGGAGTGCCCGCCGGTGGGGTCGATGCGCCAGTCGATCACCGCGGCGGGATCGTGAGCGCTGAACAGCTCGCCGGCGCTGGCGGCCTCGGTCAGCGTGGCCACCGGGTCACGCCCGTCAGCGGCGACCAGCGCCAGGTGTTGGCACAGCACCGGCCATGCCTCGGCGCGGGTCAAACCCGGGTAGAGCTGATCGGCGGTGAGGTGCAGGTGCGCCAGCAGGGCCGGGGACGCCAGATGGTGGGCCGCCCGGCCCAAAGCATCGTCGTACATCGCCGCGGCCGCACCCAACCGCACGAACGGGTCACGGGCCTCACGCGCGGCGGTGGTGGCCGAGACCTGAGCATCGTCGCGGGCCAGTGCCTTGGTCAAGACATCGACGGCGGTTTCGGGATGGGTTGCCTTGGGCGACAACACCCGATGCGGGTCGGATTCGGCGGTGGATAGGTAGATGTGGTTTTCGACGCGGCCACGCGTTAACGCCACGTAGAGCAGTTGGCGGGTGAGATGGCCGGCGCCGACAATATGGCAGGCGTGCTGGGCAGTCAGGCCTTGGGTGAGGTCCACGGTGGCCGCATAGCCCAGGGTGACGTGGTTTTTCACGTAGTCGGCCGGCAAGGTGATGCGCTGACCGGAGCCAAGATGGGTGGCGACCACCGACCCATCGGCGCGCACCCGATGAACCGTGTAGCGATAGCCATTGCGCACATAATCGGTGCGGCCCAGACGCAGGCCGCGGGCATTCTCGCGGCTGCGGATCACATCACCAGCCGAGGCGGCCAGCCCATCGGACAACATGACTTCCCGGCCCACGCCCCTGCCGGTGTCGGCGGCCAGGCGATCCAGGCGAGCGCGGGCGTTGAGGGCATCGACGATGTCGTTGGTGGGCGCCAACAGCAAGGAGTCGCGGCCCGCGGCCAGGTCGGCGGCCCACGCGGTGTAGGCCATGTCGGCGGCAGTGTCTTGAGCGCCGACGTGCACCCGGTGGTGGTCGATGTAAAACCCGAGCCCGGAGGGGTCGCCGTTGCGGATCGCCAGGGTGGCCGCGCTTTCAGCGGTGGAACCAAAGCGCACCAACTCAGACAGCGTCAGGGCGCCGGTTTCCTGGGCGATGTCGCGCAGCACGCCCCCGGCCGAGATCGACGTGAGTTGGCGGTCATCCCCGATGAGGACGATGTTGGCTCCGCGCGCTAACGCGTGGCTTCTCACCGCATCAAGTTCCAAGGTTCCGGCTTTGCCGGCCTCGTCGATGATGAGCAGCGTGTCGGGTCCGACCGTGGTCAACCACTGCGGCGCAGCGCCGCCGGTGCGTGAACTGCCCGGGGTGGCCGACCACACGTATTTGGCGATGGTGTCGGTGGGGGCCGACAGGTCCGCGCCGAGTTCGATGGCGGCCGCCGCGGTGGGGGCCAAACCGAGGACGGTTCCGCCCGAGGAGCGCCACGCGTGCGACAGCGCGGCCATCGCCGTCGTCTTCCCGCTGCCGGCCGGGGCCAGCGCCAAGGCCAGCCGCCGCCCGCCGCTGGCTATTTCGCGGACCAGGGCGATCTGGCCCTCGTTGAGCTGTTTGCCGCGTGCGGCCGAGTCAGCCAGCGCCAGCTCGACGTCGATGTCGGCGACCGTGCGGCCGCCGAGTTGGTGGGCGGCATCAATGATGCGGCGTTCAGCGGCCAGCACCTCGTGGCAGGTGTAGGTGGTGCTGCCGTGGCGGGTGTAGACGCTGGTTCCGTCGCGGCGGCGCAGCGGCGCAGGTTCGCCCATGTCGCCGTCGTCGAGGTCGATGTGGGCCACCGACAGCGGCTCGGCTAAGGCAGTTTTGGTGATCGTGTCGGCCAGCGTGGCGTTGGTCGCATGCCCGCTGCCCCGGACGAGGCGCTGCGCCTCGGCTAACACGTGCTGGCGCTGCCAGGTTGCCCGCGACTGGGCCACCGTGGCAATGACTTTCGCCGCTGCCGCCTCGATCCAGTCGTCATCAACGGTGTCGAGTTGTTGGGATGGGGTGGACAAAATGTTGCCCAGCATCGCGGTCAGTTCCCGTGCTCCGCCTAGGATTTCGATGGCTTGGCCGCGCCACGTCTGGCGCTGCTCGGCCAGCGAGCGGGGTTCGTGTTTGGCCTTGCGGGTTTCCAGGGTCGCTTGTTGCGCCAGCCCGATGGCTTCCACGGTCGTGGGCTCGCGCCCATGGGTGGCTTGAAACTGCTTGGCCAGATCGGCGGTGCGGGCTTCGATCGCCAGCCGCCGTGACGACCAGGCTGCCATCAGCTCGGTCGACATGCCGATGATTTCGCGCACCGGGCGCTTGCCGCGGCCCTGGCCAACGACGTCGGCGAACCGCAGCTGCAGTCGCTCGCCCAGGTGGGCTTCCAGCCGCGTGTTGTACAGCTCGGAAGCTGCGATCGTGAACTGATGGATCGGCCGTCCGTCCAATGCCAGCCAGCGCAGCACCCCATCAGGGCCAACGGTGGCGACCTTGTTGGAGATCGCCACATGGGTGTGTAGATCGGGGTCGCCGGCGCGGGAATCGCGGTGGGTGAATGCGGCGCCGATGAGTCCGGTGGTGTCGACCTGGGCGACGCCATTGGTGCCCGAGCGGGTGAGCGCGGCGTGGGTTTCCAGCCACGCCAGCGCATCGGTCACGGCCGCGTCGTGGCATTCTTCCACGACGTTCGCGACGTCGAGCGGTGCGATCGCCCACAGCGCTGACACCGATTTCACGGGCGAGAAGGTCAAGTCGTAGCCGGCGACCGCGGTGGTTTGGGCGCGGGTTTCGCGCGCGAGAAAGCCGCTGAGTTCGCGATCGTCGGCGGGCGCGCGGCCGTACTGCTCTGCGAACATTTTGCGCGCGACGACGGTGCGGATCGTGGCGCGGGTGGGCGCGTCGATGGACGCGGCTGATGGCTTACCCGCTTCTTCGTTGTGGTCGCGGTAGGCCACTGCCAGAGCGCGCGCAAAGGTGGTTTCGCTGTCGCGGATGTAGAACTTGCGGCCCAGTTTGGCGGCATCGATCGCCGCGAGACCGTGGACCCCGCGTGCGGTCACATAGTCAGTGATCGCATCGGCGTTGGGGTGCAGTCCTTCTCCGAACAACGCCTTCATTTGGGCTTCGGTGACCTGGGAACCCTCCGGCACTGCCCATACCTTGGCCACCTCGTCGGCTGGAACCTGGCGCGCCCCAGTGGATTGCAGCGACGCCAACCCAGACCCGACCCACCGGCCCGGGGACTCACCTTTCGCCGAGTAGTAATCGATTAGCGGTGCCCGCCCACGGGCCGTGGCATCCACAGCAGCGACCTGCCGGATCAGGTACTCATACCCGTTGCCGGCAGTGAGCTTGTGCATCGTCATCGTCACTGCAGTGCCGTCCCTTTCCAGGCGCACGCTAGAGACCTCAGCGACGATCTGTCCCACACCGATAGGGCGGTTCTTAGGAAACCGTGACCTTAATGCAAGAGGTGTGTGGTGTCTGGGGGTGGTTGAGAACGGTTGGTATCGGTGGACATTGGTAGTGAGGTGCTGAGGGGGTGATCGGCTTGTGTTGCGAGGCAGTGGGATCGGGCAACATAGGCGGTTGACAAATGAGGACACGTTGATGTTGGTCGGTGTGGTAGCGAAGGTCAACGGGTTCGTCGTATGGTGCGGCGATGGTGAAATACAGCCGCGAAAGCCGCAGTGCGCAGCGCGGGCTCGCGAGGCGATGCTGGCTGGAACGAGTCAGCCAGGCGGTGAGGACAACACCGACGGGCAGCTCGGGAACATCCATATTTGAATCACTGGTCCGCAACCAAACCCGGCCTTGTCATCCACGCGACCGTTCCCCAGGAGCGCTTTTCGGGGAATGCGGCGTTCGGTGCGCGCGAGCCGGACACACTAGGTGCGGCGGCATGCCGTGGTGGCGTCACCTTTGGGTGGTGCGGTTGTGGAGACCTGCGCACCGCTGAGGGTTCGGCACCGCAGTGCTGCACTGACTGTGCCGGCTCGAACGGTTAGCGTCGGCGCTGCTGCTCGATTGCGCGCACCGCGGCGCCGAGCGCGGCCGGTGTTCCAACGTCAAGAACATGGTCGGTGATGTCATTGTCGAGTGCGTACACGCCTTCGACGGGACCGTCTTCGGAGAAGTGCCGGCGGACAGCCTCAATCTTCCAATCCAGCGTGGCGGGATCGCGCATCCGCGCAAGCTGCTCATCGTGGAGCCGTTGGCGGGCTTGTTGTGCGTCGCGACCGCTCACCGACCACTGCGCACCGGGGTAGAGAGCGACCCAGGTTCCGTCTGGCTGTTCGGTGACAGAGGGCTTGAACACGAGCGAGATATTCCGCTCGATCATCAGCCGTTCGATATCAGCTTGGGTTTCGATATTCATCACGTAATCCCATCGTCCACACACCCACAGTGGCGCGGTGTTGAGGAGCGTGCGCGACGTACCGCAATGTCGAGGGTGGCGGCGTCGGCAGCCGTTGCAGCGGTGTGGCGCTCAACGGCGCACGGGCTAGAAGTACGGCTTCGGCATACCGCCCCTAGGCCGCGAGATTGTCTGTGATCGTTGATGCAGTCTGTGTGGTTCACGCTGTGATTCTGTCTGCCGGTATGACATTTCGTGTACCTCCACCGGACTATTGGTTAGACAATCTCGATGGCCCGCTGAATCTCGCGCACGTACGTCTCGGCTTGGCCGGCGCTCCCACCGCTCGCAGGTGTAGTCCCAGATCTGCTCCGGTCCTCCTGGGCAGCAGGGGACAGCACATGACGGCTCACCGTCCGTCCGGCCCCCCGGCACGCTTGCGCGACACGAACTCGTCGAAATCAAACGGCGTTCATGTGCCGCTTTCACCAGCTATCAGTGCTTGCCGAAGGGCGCCCAAGCGCGTCTCGCGGTCCTCGAGCAGCTCGACGGCCGGGGTGCGGGCGCCGGACTCGATGGCTGCGATGGCCGACTGCGTGGTGCCCATCTTGCGGGCGAGTTCTGCTTGGGTGAGTCCGGCAACCTCACGGACGCGGTAGACGACCTCGGCCAGTTCCATTACCAAGCCCGCGGCGGCGTGCCTCGTCGAACGCGGCTTGATCGGCGGGGTCAAGGTCGGCGAGGATCTGCTCACGCCGGCTGGTGTAGCTGCACATCGGTTCACCCCTCGGCGTGACACGTTCCGTGCAGCACTATAAATAGAAAGCACGACGACGGAAAGGCGACGCTTGAAATGACAGGGAACAGCCCGGCGGCTCCGATCGCTAACAGGGTCCAGCAGGAGTACGACGCGACGCGAGCGCTGCGCGACTTGCTCACCATCGCCGCCGCTTCCCCAACAGTTCGCCGCATGCGCAAACGCCGGACCATGAACACCTAAGGGGACTAACTCGCAATATCCCAAAGCGGCGGCACACGGCAGCGGATAACAATGCGTTCGCCCAGTCCACACAAGACGGGGCCCGTCGGCGATCTTGGCAAACGGGTTCTCAGCCACACCGGAATCGTTTTCTTAGGCTGTGCAGCAAGGTCTTCGCGTTAACCAACGCATGCTTAGGGTGGGGATGACCACAGACCTCGGCCAGTTCGGAGTCCACCCACGCCTTCATCCGGTCGGGCAGGTGGGCGGCAGTACGCGATGCTTGAGCAGCGGAGCCCTGGCTGAGGCTTTTCGCTGAATACCTGGCGCATCCATAGCCAATAGCGTCCTGACGCATGGTTGATTAAGAATCAGGTGGCTATCGCCCATTATGTTCGAGGCGGGTACGTCCACGTCGACGTGCTGTGACAGTAATGGAAGGGATGCTAATGGATGCGGCTGCCGGCCCGAGTTCCAAAGTCGCGACATTTAGTACTGAGGCCGACCGCCGCAGGAAACGTCAGGGCTCTGAGAACAGGCAGATGAACGGACGGCTTCAGGTGCGGTTTGACCCAGACAAGCTGAAGGCGCTTGAGGCAATGGCCGGCGGCAGACTGCCCTGTCTTATCCGCGAATGCGGGGAGCTGCTCACGCAGCTATTGCCGCTCGCCGACGAGCGCGGGATAGACCCAGTCGAGTTGATCCGCGAGACCGCCGATTGTCTGCAAGGTCGTCGGTGTGGTACCAGGGCCGACTGACGCGCTGCAGGACCGGGTGTCGGGTACTGCTGCGGCGCGCCACCTCGTGGTGACCTGGCAACACCCGATCGAGCGAACGATCTCGCCGGTCGGCATGCTGAACTTTGACGGCCACAGCTATAGATTCCATTACCTACGTAACACACTGCAGGTAAAAGGATTTCGGCCATTCCTGGGTTTCCCCGATCTTTACGGCCACTACACCGCGGACACATTGTTCCCGCTGTTCGCCCAGCGCGCTATGAACCCGCGCCGCCCAGACTTCACCCGCTGGGTCAAACGGCTAGGTCTTGGACAGGACGCGTCACCCTTCGAACAGATCACTCGATCTGGCGGACACCGCCCAGGCGATACCATCCAACTATTCCCGGTCCCCACCGTGACCAGCGGCCATTTGGAATGCGACTTCCTAGTCCACGGTGTTCGTCACATCGTCGAGCGTCCGACGTCCGTGGCAGGCGCGGTCATTACCCTGACCCGCGACGATGTTGAACGTCATCTCGCAGCGCTCGCTCCCGGAGATGAACTGCGGCTACACGAATCGACCAACACCGCCAATCCATTGGCGATCCTCACGACCGGCAACAACATACCGCTGGGTTGGGTTCCGACCCTTCTGCTTGAAGAGATTCACCGAATACTGGATCATCAGGGCGCACGCGCGACAGCGCTGGCAGTCAACGGTCCCGAAGCGGGCTGGCACTTACGGCTGCTGGCCCACCTCTCCATCCCGGTGCCCGACGGATTCGCCGTTTTTGTCAACGATCGGTGGCAATCCAACGCACGTTGATTGCGGTCTATCCAGGCGCTGTGTGTGATTCGTCAACCCTCGGCGCCATAGGCCCCGCCGGCTTGAATCGGCGGTGTGATTGTCGTTGGCCCGCGTCCGGCACGTTGCTGATAAGAAATTCCCCGACCACCGGTTTGCAGGCAACAATCCGCGCCTCACTGATAGCGAGGTTAAGTTCCGAGGGATCCCCCATATCACGAAGAATGTCGCGCAGCTCTGTCAGTCGACGTCTTCGATTGATCTCCCTATCGGGAGCCGTGAGCTGCTGCGCGTCAAGCGCGGCCTTTCGTCGTTCGAGTCTGCCCGCCCTCTGGTCACGCCGACTTGCGACGAAGTTTGCGGTCGACACAATTAGGGCCGCTATCCCGACTACCAGAGCCGCGAGGGACCGGTGGTTAATCGCAAGCCGGAAAAGCTCCTGAAATCCATTCACCGAACTCATGAGCTGATTATCTCAGCGGCGTATGACATCGTGGGCTTCCCGGATCACGGGATCCACTCGGCCATCTTCGCCTTTTACGACGCTGTGCCGGGTGCAGCGATTGTTATTCCTTGGGCCTCGGCGGCCTCGCTGAGACGCCTGTCGTAAGTAACCAGTGCAGCGAGCGGTGCCGTAGATGCAGCGGTATGCGCAGTCGCGAGGTGTATCGCGTCGAGAGAGCGTAATGCGCTGTCGGAGTACGCTGCCGCTGTCGAGCGCGCGACCGAGTCGATTTCGAATCGGTCCAGTCTGGCTAGCACGGCGGGCACCGCAGATAATCCTTCTGGGGCGACTGTTCGAATGGCTCTGGGTAGCTCGACTTCCGCCAAAACAGATGTTACCCAACGCATTTCGACGCGTTCATCGAGCCAGTCGACTAAGGCGTTCGATTCGGGCTCAATCCGGATCAACTTCACCAGCGCCGAGGTATCTAGGTAGATCACAGCTTAGTAGCGTTCCTCGGCGCGCATACGCTCCAGCAGCGCGCCGGCCTCACGTCCGCTACCCATGGGAATCATTGGCCGAGGCGCAGGCCCCCGCAGCGTCGCCGGCTGCACCCTGCCCGCACTAATCAGTGCATCGAGCGGACCTGCGGAAGCCGGAACTATCCGGGCGATGACCTCGCCGCGCTCAGTGAGTGTGACTTCCTCGCCGCGCTTCACCCGAGCCAGCACCTTGGAGGTCTCTTGGTTGAGCTCGCGTACCGACACTTCACCCATGCACAAAATGTAATACGTATTTGTTCTACGCGCTGCGGGTCGCCCGCTTATTGGGGAAGTTGCGCGTCAGAAGGCAAGATCCAGCTGTCAAGCGCGTTTTGGCTGGCGTGACAGCGCGCGCCTGGTGTCGAGCGATCGGTCACGGTCGAACGTGAGGCGGCTGCACTTGTCGCTCAATGGGTTGGCCACGGATTTGGACACGGAACGCGGTAGAACCGATGCGAACAAGCGGGACACGGTGATACAGCGTGGACGGCTCAACGGCGCTGGCCTGCACATATGAGATCGAGTGCATCGGGGGTGATCGCGACCGGTTAGCTCATAACGCAGAGGTCGCAGGTTCGAATCCTGTCCCCGCTACCAGCGGAAATGACCCTAGAGGCGTGACCTCTGGGGCCATTTTCATGCCGGATGGACACGTATTTGGACACATTAGCTAGGCTTTCTAGTTAACTAACTATCGTCTCAATCTTCTGGATCCGACCATTTGCCGATGATGATTGCGGCGGCGCTGCTCCGCGGCGTCTCGATCGCCGTTTGCTAAACGCGGATTTTTCTCGGGTTCTTGTTAAGCCTCAGGGTGCGCTGCAGAGGGTCATCTCGCGGCGTACTGGATCGTTGGACGACGCTCGCCCTTGCGCTGATCTCGTCAGCTGATCTCGTCAGAGGCGTAGCGTGACCCAGAAATCCTCTGAACTGTTACTTTGTTGTACAGATGTCACGTTTCCGCTAAAATCTGAAGCCATGAGAGGCACCATGACCAACTCACCGGCGATGGCAATCCGCCGCGCAGAGCCGCGGTCATTTCTGCACGTCTCAGACCTGCCGGGAACGAAAGAGGCGGCTCGCAAAGCCGCTTCTCGTGCCGCGCTAAGCGGCGAGTTGGTCCACGTGCGCCGTGGGCTCTATTTCAAAGCTCCCGGCGCCACCCGTTACGGCCCGGTCAAGCCCCGTGTTGAGGAGGTTGTCCGGGAGATTTTCAAAGCGTCCAACTCTGGCTTTGGCCCGGCCGGCTACTCCGCAGCGCAAAGCCTCGGCCTAACGACCCAAGTGCCTGCCAAGTTTGAAGCTTCCGCGCTGCGGAAGGCCGACCCATCTCTCCCCGGTGTCGTGCTGCATGTACGAAGCAATCTGGCAAGGGCCGCCCTGAACGAGCAAGAGATCGCAGTTCTCGAAGTTCTGCGTTCGCCTGAGCACTTTGTAGAAGGTGGCATGACGCGACTTGCACGCAAGGTCAGCGAGTTGTCCGCGGCCAGGGTGTTGCGGCTTAGTGCAATCAACAAGGCATCGGCCGGAGAAACCGGGGTTGTTAAAGTGAACTACGAGCGGCTGCTTGCTGCACTTAAGTCACCAACCCTTAAGTCAGCGGCCTGACGCCAGGCCGCGTCGTTGAACTCCGTGCCACCACGTTTACGCGATAACCGAGACGAACTCGATGCACTGCTGGCACGAGCCGCCGAAGCGCTGAATCGCCCAGTCTCATTCCTCGAGAAGGACTTTTGGGCGATGGAGGTCCTCCGCGTTGCAGCGGTTGATCGCTCAATCACGTATGGGAATGGTGACAGCACCGGCACTGTGCGAACTGTGTTCAAGGGTGGAACCAGTCTCAGTCGGGTCCATGGATTGATCGACCGCTTCTCCGAAGACGTCGATCTACTGGTTCTCTTTCCCGACAACGACGGCGGACCGGGCACAGGCGCGCGCGATGGAGTGCTCAAAGCGATCCAAGCCGAAGTGCAAGCACACCTCGGTTTACCGGACGAACGCATTGAAGTGATTTACCCGAAGCGGGGAATTGCACGAGCCGTCAAGTATTACTACCCATTGCACACGGCCGTTGACACTGCCCTGACCGAGGGAGTCACTTTAGAGATGGGAACGCGGGGCGGCCCCGAACCGATGAAGCGGTACCCCCTTCGTTCGATCGTCGCTGAGTACGCGATAGATGAACTTGAGGAGCCCGAAGATCAGTGGGAAGAGTTCACCCCTTTTGAGGTGAATGTTCTTGGCGCTGAACGAACATTGCTCGAGAAGCTGTCAGCCGTGCACTCGAACGCGTCTGATCCTGAACTCGTAGAGACGAAACTCCCGCAGAGCGGTCGACACTTCTACGACATTCACATGCTTCTTCAGTCAGAAGAGGTTCGCTCTGAACTCGTCCGCATAGGGCGGAGTGGTGTCGAAGCACTCGTGCTCGATATCGAAGAGCGCAGTGCCGCGGCTCAGTGGCGGTTTGTTCCGCGGCCGGCGGACGGCTATGCGTCAAGTCCGGCGTTCGCAAGCGACGGCCCGGTGGCCACGGCGGTTCGCAGTGCGTACCTGTCGGCCGAAGCGCTGATGTATGGCCCGGTCGTACCGCTTGAGGAGTGTCTGGCCTCGGTCCACATTTGGGCAGAACTGCTCTAGCCACGTGGTTCGCCCAACCTCTCCTCGGGCCGAGTGCCTGGGCGCAACGACAATCAGCGTCGTTATACGCGCTACTTTTCGTGTGACGCTGTGGTGGCGGGGCGCTGATACAAGTAACCCAGCTCGGGCACTTGCACGCCAGGCGCTGGGTCATAGATTCCGGTCCGGCCATCTGGCTTAAATCCGCGTTTCTCGTAGAACTGCTGCGCCTTCAGGTTGTGCTCTGCGCACCAGAGGACGGCATCTGTGGTCGATTGCGTGGCGAGTGCCGTTTCAAGTAGGAGACCGCCGATACCGTGTTGTTGGTTATCACAGGGCACGTAGAGAGAATTGATCTCAAGGTGTCCAGGCACATCTGGCGAGGGGCCGAAGATCACCAACCCAACGACTTGCCCCTCCAAAGTGGCGACCCAGATCCGCCAACCAGCATTAACCATCTGCGGGTACACGTCTTTTGCCCAATGTGCGGCGTTGAACATATCGAGCTGTTCGGGGGTCATCGCGTCGGCATAAGTGTTTCGCCAGACCAGGTAATGCATTTCGGCGATCTCGAGAAAGTCGCGCTCTTCAGCTTGCCGGATCTTGGGCCGTTCAGATGTCATGCGTCCCCTGCGATCATCGACGGGTCGGTTGTAAGGCTACTTCTGCACCGCCCGCACGCCCTCTTAGGTGAGCGCATCGAGCCTTGGCTTTGGTTCTTGCACGATACTGGTACGGAGCTCGAAGAGCCTGCGGCCATGCGGATCTCAATGGCGCGGGACTGACCGTCACCGGCTTTCTCCAGTCGGGAGCCGTTCCACGGGTACCGTCAACGTCGCCGCAATCCTGCGACCAACAAGTCCGATAGACAGGGAAAAGCGTGAGCGATTACAACACGGCATGGGATTCTCTCGCCCAGACCATCGGCGCAGCGAAGGGACAGAGTTCCGGCTCCATCGACGACGTTGACCACCTGACCATCGGTCAGCGCCTGAAAGTCGCCGAGGTTGCCGCGCTGCTGTCGATCGCGCAGGAGTTGTCCGCCATCCGCCACGAAGGCATTAATCCGGAGTTCTCGACGCACTGATACGCCCTCGCAGGGTCTCATGGTGGGGTCGGTCCCTGATGGCCCGCCGCCCAGTGGGCACGGCGTCCGGGGTATTGCGGACACGCGCGGACGTCCATGTCAATGTTTGTCGGGGCTCGCGCCTAGCGTTGTGGCCGTGGGCAGAAAAATCACGGCCGCGCGCCAACGCAACGCCGTATCCCAGGGCATGGCACTCGGGCTATGCATGCTTGAGCGTTACGAATTCAAATTCGAGAAGCTACGCGTCGACCTAGCCTTCGAGCACGCTTGGCGCGACTGGCCCGACCGCTACAAGTCGCAGTTCTCCCAGGTAGACACGGACCTGCGCAAGGGCACCGACGCCGTGTGGGTAATGACGCACGCGGATGTGCGTAAGCAGGTCACGCCTTTGTTCTGGGACTGGTCGAGCGGGAAGCTGAGTATCCATCAGCGTGGCGATGATTGGGACAGTGACGATCCCAACGACGTCGAGTACGCGCTGAGCATGGTGGATGGCAGCGTGCCCCTTGAAGGCTGGATTTCGTTGGCCCGCGCGTTCCTCGACGATTTCGACCGTGACTACAGCCAAGACTGAGCGGGAGAGGCGCTGTTGCTCGAAGACCCGACGTCAGACAAGCGACTCGAGCTTGCGTACAACGCCGCCGAGAAGATGCTGGCAGTGCAGGACAGCACCCTCGCGAACCTGCGCACGCGAGCGAACAACCTACTCGCGGCGACCCCCTCGGAGATAGCGTGATCCGCCAGCTATGGCTGGCAGTGTCGGCTCGGTTGCGGCTTCGTCGCCTCGCCGAGCCGAGCTGGTGGCGTCGGCGCAAGCGATGGCACAGGTGGAACGTGCAACGCACCCGCTGGTTGCAGGCGCTATCCAGCCGACTTGACGGGCAACGCAAGAATTTCGCCGTTGCCCTCGAGTTAGCAGCCAAATCAGCCGGGATCGCGCTCGCCGCCGCCGTGCTGTTCTGGGCGACAGAAATCATCGGCGCAATGTTGTCCCATACCGGTTGGGAACCAGTTCAACACCTCACCGCCACCCGAGAGTCCAAGGACTACGAATCGCTTGTCGGAGTTCTTATCGGCGCCGAAGCTACCCTGCTGGCCTTGTACTATGCCACCGTCGGCGTCGTCGCCTCGACCGCCTACAGCGCCGTTCCCGGTGACATCCGGAAACTGTTCGTCCAACAGAGGATCAGCAACGTCTACACGCGCGGCATCGTCCGGGCGCTGGTCTTCACCACGAGTCTGTTCGGGCTTGGTTCGTTGGGTTACCACGTGCGGGTGCTCAGCGTCATCGTCGCCGTGCTCTTCGCTGTGCTTGCGGTCTTACGACTGGCCGTCGTCGGTATCGTGCCGTTCGGCTTCTTCGACCCCGCTTCACTGACCCGTGATCTACCACAGCGTTTTAAACGTGCACTCTCTCGTGCCACCACGCTGCCCACCGCTCTCGACGAAGGCAGTCAGAAACAGGCGCACGCCGATGCGAGGGAAACCCTTGAGCATTACAGACAGATCACCGATCTCGTCGTTAGCCGCCCGATTCGCAACTCCGCAGCTCCCCTTGACGTTGCCGGCCAACTGCTTTCCCTTATTGGCGGATACACATCGCAGAAGAATCTGATCCCATCAGACAGTGCGTGGTGGACATCAATTGCCCGATACCCCAACTGGTTTACCCTCAGCGCCGACCAGACCAACCTCGCGTTGGCAGTCTCTACCGGGGCCTACACCCCAACGGGGCCAGACCTGCTATGGGTTGAGCGGCAGTGCACAGCCGACATCGCCAAGCTCATCGTGATCGTTGGACACGGCCAGCTGGACTCCTTCACGAGTTTCCTGGACCGCACCTCAACGCACATTCGTGTGCTCAGCGCCCGGCTGCTATTCAACGAGGCGCTGCTGATTGAAGATCAGATCGTTGCCGCAATCTGGGAAGCAGTTGAACCCGCCGCCGACGATCGCGCTCCCACGGCATACTTGGCCGACGAACACGAACGCGACCGCGTGATCGCTGCCCAGCGCTCAATCGTGCTGCTGATGAACGCGTGGCTGGGTCTGGTGGACGCAGCCGAGCAGCTCGGGAAATGGCGACTTGGCGCAGATGTCGATCGCGTTATCGCCAACCGCAACATCCTTTACAAGCTCAATTTTCCCCGCTCCGCGGTTGAGACGCTCGAACGACTCTGTCAGCGCATCGCATTCGAGAAAGACGTCGAAGGTCGACAAGTCACCCCCACATGGTTCGTCCACCATCACGTAGCCCGCGTCCTAGCCCAGCGCCTGGTGGAGGCCCAGGACGCAATCACACGGCGATTCGCCGGCCGCACCATCAACGAGGTGCAGTCAGCGATCGCCGCTGAGGACTGGAAGCTGGCCGTCATGGTGGCATTTTCTGCGCTCGAAATGATCGACAAGATCGCCACCCACCAGGAACTAATCGGTACAGCCCACCAAGGTCTGCGCCGATGGAGGAGCGCGGCATTGGACGATCCCGACTGGCCGACTCCACCGCAATCGCCACCGCTCGACCCCGACCTGCGTAGGCAGGTGATCGGCAATATCGCCGACTGCTTGCCGAATCTGCCTGCTGGCCCACATGATCAGCGACAACCAGATCTCTACGGGCAGGCTTACGTGTTTGTCTTCAATGCAACGTTCGACGCCATCCTCGACGGCGACCACGACCGGGCCACGAACTGGTTCACAACTCTGTTCAATCAGAATCAATCCGCAGCCCAACGGATGATCGCAGATGTCGCCGGACAGCTGCCCCTCCTCCGCTTCATCTACACGGTGGAACCACTTGTCGCGCTGATGGAGCTCAGCGGCTATGCCATCCTGCTCCAGGAACTCAATGGCGAAGGCATCTGGGACGCTGTCCGACCGATGTGGGATTTTCGTCGCGTACGACT
>NZ_LZLL01000406.1:0-635 GCF_001669335.1 Mycobacterium sp. 1245852.3
GCGGGCAGTCCTACACCGCCACCACCCTGGGCGAGCTGGAAAAGAGCTACAACGCCATCGAGAACGAGATCGGCTACCGCACGGTGCCGGGGCCGGGCAGCTCCGGCTGGCTGCGGCTGGCCGTGCTGACCGCCCTGATCGCGACCGCGCTGGCACTGCTGATCAACCGGCGCCTGCCCAGCTGACTCAGGCGGGCAGCCTGCGGTTCAGCAGGAGCCCGGCCAGGATGGCGCCGGCCAGGACGAACGCGCCGAGCAGCATCCAGGCCAGGCTGGCGTCGCCCTTCACGGTTTCGTAGCCGATCTGGCGCTGCAGCGTCGAGTACACGTTCTTCAGCGAGTCCAGGCTGTCGGCGTGGAACGACTGGCCGTCGGTGATCTCGCAGATCTTCTGCAGGGTCTGGTCGGTCGAGACCGGGACGGCGATGCGCTGCCCGTCCATCTCGATCTCGCCGCCCTTGGTCCCGAACGAGATCGTCGAGATCGGCACGCCCTCGTCCTTGGCCAGCCGCGCCGCCGTGTAGATGCCGTCGTGCGGATCGCTGGGATTGGAAGGCTTGTTCTCGCCGCCGTCGGAGAGCAGCACGATGCGGGCCGGCGGCGGTTTGTCGCCACCGGCGACCGCGGTGGCGCTGA
>NZ_LZLL01000407.1:0-5569 GCF_001669335.1 Mycobacterium sp. 1245852.3
GCCGGCGCGGCCCGCCCCGGTCGCGTCCATCCCGTCGGCGCCGAGAACGTCGGCGACCCCGGCCGACGACGACGTCATCTACCGGCGGATGCTCTCGGAGATGCTGGGCGACCCGCATGACCTGGTCAACAGCCCCGACCTGGATTGGCAGTCGGTCTGGGACCGGGGCTGGACACTGGCGGCGGCGGCCGAGGACAAGCCCGTCGAAGCGCACACCACCGACCACGGCCTGCCGGTGCGCACCCCGGGCGCCCGGCTGGTGCCCGGCGGCGCCAACGGCGGCGCAGCGGGCGAACCGGCCGAGCCCGACCAGCAGCGCAGCGGCCTATCCCCGTCGCACCGGGAGCCCCAGCACGCGGCCGTCACCCGCGACCCCGAGGCGGTTCGCGCCTCGTTCAGTAACCATTTCGACGGCGTGCGCACCGGACGCTCGCACGCCCGCGACACCGATCAAGGATCCGACCAATAATGAGTTCCCCCGACAAATTCGACAGCGGGTCCCTGGACTGGCTGGTGACCAGGTTCGCCCGCGAGGTCCCCGGCGTCGCCCACGCGCTGCTGGTGTCCGTCGACGGGCTGCCCATCGCCGCCAGCGAGCACCTGCCGCGGGAACGCGCCGACCAGCTGGCCGCGGTGGCCTCCGGGCTGGCCAGCCTCGCCACCGGTGCCGCGCAGCTGTTCGACGGCGGCCAGGTGCTGCAGTCGGTGGTCGAGATGCAGAACGGCTACCTGTTGCTGATGCGGGTCGGGGACGGGTCGCACCTGGCGACGCTGGCCGTGACGTCGTGTGACATCGGTCAGATCGGCTACGAGATGGCCGTCCTCGTCGAACGGGTGGGCGGCGTGGTGCAGTCGACCCGCCGGTCCAGCGTCTCGTGACCCGCGATGGACACCCCCGAGACCTGGCCGGCGCACCGTAAGGGGAACCTGGTCCGCCCGTACACCCTGACGTCGGGACGGACCGACACCAACGTCGACCTTCCCCTCGAAGCGCCGATTCAGGCGCTGCAGGCCGGGCTGGCGCACCGGTGGCCGCCCAACGACGCGAGAGGCAGAATCATCCAACTGTGCGTCGAGCACCCGTCGGTCGCCGAAATCTCGGCCCGCCTGGACCTTCCGCTCGGCGTCGCGCGCGTCCTGGTGGGAGATCTGGTGCTGTCCGGCTACCTTCGGGTGCACAAGACGTTGTCCGAGCGCTCGAGCAGGGATGAGCGCTCCGAACTCATAGGAAGGACACTGCGTGGCTTACGCGCACTCTGAGGTGCAGCCCGACTCCGGCGCCCACGCGTCGACGAAGATCGTGATCGCCGGCGGGTTCGGGGCCGGCAAGACCACCTTCGTCGGGGCGGTGTCGGAGATCATGCCGCTGCGCACCGAGGCGATGCTCACCGACGCCTCGGCCGGCGTCGACGCGCTGGAGGCCACCCCGGACAAGCGGACCACCACCGTCGCGATGGATTTCGGGCGGATCACCCTGGCCGAAGACCTGGTGCTCTACTTGTTCGGCACGCCGGGGCAGCGCCGCTTCTGGTTCATGTGGGACGACCTGGTGCGCGGCGCGATCGGCGCGGTCGTGCTGGTCGACTGCCGGCGCCTGCAGGACAGCTTCGCCGCCGTCGACTTCTTCGAGCACCGCAACCTGCCGTTTCTGGTCGCGGTCAACGAGTTCGACGGCGCTCCCCGCTACCCGGTCGCCGAGGTGCGCGAGGCGCTGACCCTGCCGCCGCACATCCCGGTGATCACCGTCGACGCCAGGGATCGCCGGTCGGCGACCGATGCCCTGATCGCGGTCAGCGAATACGCCCTGGCCAGCCTGTCGGCCAATTGACCGCCCCGTGGGTCGACCGAGAATTCGAGGGCCACGACTTCACTGACGACGACCTCAGCCGGTTGCGGACCGAGCGGGTGGTGTTCACCGAGTGCAACTTCAGCGGTGCCAACCTGGCCGAGTCGCAGCACCGCGGCTCGGCGTTTCGCAACTGCACGTTCCGCCGGACGTCGTTGTGGCACAGCACCTTTTCCCAGTGTTCGATGCTCGGGTCGGTGTTCGTCGAGTGCCGGCTGCGGCCGATCACGTTCGACGAGGTGGACTTCACGCTGGCCGTGCTCGGCGGCATCGACCTGCGCGGCGTCGACCTGAGCGGCTGCCGGCTGCGCGAGGCCGGCCTGGTGGAGGCCGACCTGCGCAAGGCGGTGCTGCGCGGCGCGGACCTGCGGGGCGCGCGCATCGCCGGCGCCCGGTTGGACGACGCCGACCTGCGCGGGGCGGCCGTGGATCCCGCGTTGTGGACGACGGCCGCGCTGGCCGGCGCCCGCGTCGACGTGGATCAGGCCGTGGCCTTCGCGCTCGCCCACGGGCTGCGGCTGGACGCGGGGCTCGACGGCTGAGCCATCAGCGGCTGATCGCTCAGCGGGTGAGCCGGATGCGCCACCGCACCAGCGCGGCGTAGCCGACCGTGAGCACCGCGAGCATGGCCATGTCGAACAGCCAGGCCGCCGGCGTGTGCTGGAAGTGGCTGTCCCGCGGGCTCTGCGGGCCGGGTGACACCGTCCACAGGTCGACCGTCGACCCCTGCGCCGCGTACCCCCACCGCGAGGGCACCAGCCAGGACAGCTGATCGAGGAAGATCCGGTGGGTGACCGGCACCATGCCGCCGGAGAGCACCATCTGCATCATCAGCGACACCACCAGCAGCGGCATGATCTGCTCATGGGACCGCGCCAGCGCCGAGAGCAGCAGGCCCAGCATGGCCGACGCCACGCACGTCGCCGCGACCCCGGCGAACAGCTCGAGCGTGGCCGCGAAACTGGAATGCCCCAGCAGCACCGCCGGCCGCGTCGGCGGTCCCTTGCCCAGCACCACGATCGCCGTGGCGATGGCCGCCTGGATGACCGCGAACGTGCAGAACACCGCGACCTTGGCCAGCAGGTACGCCGTGCTGGACAGGCCGACCGCCTGTTCGCGCCGGAAGATCGGCCGCTCGCCGATCAGGTCGCGGATGGTCAGCGCGGTGCCCATGAACGCCGCCGCCATGGTGAGCAGGGTCAGGATCATCCCCGCCTCGCCGGCCGATTCGCTGACCGGATCGGCGTAGCCGAACCCGACGCTGCCGGGGACGGTCAACGACAGCGCGCCCATCACGAACGGCAGCACCGCCAGGAAGGCGAAGTAGGCCCGGTCGGCGACCACCAGCCGGACCTGGCGGCGGGCGATCGTGGAGAACTGGTGGGGCTTGCTGGTGTGCGCCGGGGTGCCCAGCTCGGCCGGCGCCTCGGTCCGGGTGGGCGGCGGCGGCCTGTTCTGCGCGAGGAAGCGGCGGTTGGCCTCGTCGGGATCGGCGCCCACCTTGGCGAAGATGTGTGCCCAGTTGGTGGTGCCCATGGCCGCGCCGATCTGGCCGGGCGGGCCCAGGTACGCCGTCTTGCCGCCGGGCGCCATCAGCAGCACCTGGTCGCAGACGTCGAGGTAGGTCAGCGAGTGGGTGACCACCAGCACGACGCGGCCGGCGTCGGCGAGCTGTCGCAGCATGGTCATGACCTGTAGATCCAGCGCTGGATCCAGCCCGGAGGTCGGCTCGTCGAGGATCAGTAGCGACGGACCGGTCAGCAGCTCCAGCGCGACCGAGGCGCGTTTGCGCTGGCCGCCGGACAGGTTGTCCACCCGGGTGTCCGCGTGCTCGGTCAGGCCCAGCTCGTCGAGGACCTGGGCGACGACCTGTTCGCGGTCGGCCTTGCTGGTGTCGGGCGGCAGGCGCAGCTCGGCGGCGTAGCCGAGGGCCTGGCTGACGGTGAGCTGGCGGTGCACGACGTCGTCCTGCGGGACCATGCCGATCCTGGTGCGCAGCGACGCGTATTCGGTGTGGATGTCGTGGCCCTCGAAGGTGACCGTTCCCGACGACGGGGTGGCGTACCCGGCGATCAGCCGCGACAGCGTGGTCTTGCCCGCGCCCGACCCGCCGATCAGCGCGGTGAGCGTGCCCGGCCGGGCCACCAACGAGATCCGCTCCAGCAGGTTCTTGCCGTCGACGCCGAAGTTGACCTCGCGCACCTCCAGGCCGCCGGCGCGGGTAGCCGCCTCCTGGCGGCGAACCAGCACGCCGTCGTGGAAGACCAGGTCGACGTTGCCGATCGTCACCACGTCGCCGTCGGACAGCGTCGCCGAGCCGACCTTGACGCCGTTGACGAAGGTGCCGTTGCTGCTGTTCGCGTCGCGGATCTCCGCACCCGTCGGCGTCGGCGTCAGGAAGGCGTGATGGCGCGAGGCCAGCACGTCGTGGATGACGATGTCGTTGTTGAGCGCGCGGCCGATCGAGGCGCCGCGCGCCTGCGGCGGCGGCCGGTCCGATGACGGTCCTGGGAGGCCGACCCGTGTGGTCGGGAAATCCCCGACGTCGTTGCTGCGGCCGGTCCGGGTCGGCGGATCGTACGCGGCGGCCGGCGGCCCGGGCGGCGGTGCGCCGCGCAGCGGGCCCCGCTGTCGGAAGGGCCGCGACGGCGGCAGGACTGCCGGCAGTATTGGCGGCGACGGCCCATGCCGGCGTCGGTCACGTCCCGCCCGCACCAGCGGCACGGTTGCGGGTGGGCACGGCGGGTCACGCCTGCCGACTCTAGTCGGGGCGTTCGGCAATCCCGGTATCATGGATGGTCGCGTCGCGTGCGCCGTGTCGGACCGGGAACTACGCGGACCGTCGTAACGTTTGCCAAACGGATAGAACTGCATCGCCAGCCCACAGGATCTAAAGGAGTAGCACCGATGGCCGATCGTGTCCTGAGAGGCAGTCGCCTTGGAGCCGTGAGCTACGAGACCGACCGCAACCACGACCTCGCGCCGCGCCAGATCGCGCGGTACCGCACCGAGAACGGCGAGGAGTTCGAGGTCCCCTTCGCCGACGACGCCGACATCCCCGGCACCTGGCTGTGCCGCAACGGCATGGAGGGCACCCTGATCGAGGGCGACCTGCCCGAGCCGAAGAAGGTCAAGCCGCCGCGCACGCACTGGGACATGCTGCTGGAGCGCCGCTCGGTCGAGGAGCTCGAAGAGCTGCTCAAGGAGCGCCTCGAGATCATCAGGTCACGCCGGCGCGGCTGAGCCCCGCCGTCCGGCTGTGCCGGGCTAGCCGCGGTTGTCGGCGCGGATCACGCGGGCGCCCGCGCCCCCGGTCCGGCGTCCCTCGATGCCCCAGCGGGTGACCTTGACCAGCGCCTCCCGAATGTTGGATCCGCTCATCTTCGAGACACCGAGTTCGCGTTCGGTGAAGGTGATCGGGACCTCGGCGATGGCGAACCCGTTGCAGACGGTGCGCCAGGTCAGGTCGATCTGGAAGCAATAGCCCTTGGAGTCGACCCCGTCGAGCCCGATCGTCTCGAGGACTTCCCGGCGGTAAGCCCGGTAGCCGGCGGTGATGTCGTGGACACCGATGCCGAGCGCAAGCCGCGCGTAGGTGTTGGCCGTCCAAGACAGGGCCCAGCGCCGCCACGGCCAGTTCCGTACTGCGCCCCCCGCAAGGCCGTCCGCAACGGCGCTCAGCTGTTGGCCGTGCCCAGCAACAACGCGACCTTCAACCAGACC
>NZ_LZLL01000408.1:0-694 GCF_001669335.1 Mycobacterium sp. 1245852.3
TTTTTGCAATGAAGTTCGTGGTGGCGAGCTACGGAACTCGTGGTGATATCGAGCCCTGTGCCGCCGTCGGCCGTGAGTTGCTGCGCAGGGGCCACGAAGTGTGCATGGCCGTCCCGCCCGACCTGGTTGACTTCGCGGAATCGGCCGGGCTTACCGCGGTGCCCTACGGAGCGGAGACACGGGTATGGCTGGACGTGTTCCGCAACTTTTTTACCTCCGTGTTCAGCACGTTCTGGAGAATGCGTGACCTATCGGAGTGGGGACGCGAGCTGTGGAAAGTCAGCACTGGGGCCTGGGTGCAGATGAACGAGACACTGACGTCACTGGCGGACGGAGCCGACCTGGTGCTCGCCGGTCAGACTTACCAGGAGATCGCGGCCAATGTCGCTGAACACCACGGGCTTCCGTTGGCCACGCTGCACCATGCCCCGGTGCGCCCCAACGGCCAATCGTTGCCGATCTTGCCCGCGTCGGCCTCTCGCTTGGTGCTGACGCTGCATGACTGGCTGTGGTGGCGCGCGATCAAGAAGGTCGAGAATGCGCAGCGCAGCCGGCTCGGCCTACCGAAGGCAACATATGGTTCACCGCGGCGAATTGCCGAACGGGGATCGTTGGAAATCCAGGCATACGACGACGTGATTTTCCCGGGCCTGGCGGCCGAATGGGCGCGATGGAAGCATCAACGGCCCTTCGT
>NZ_LZLL01000409.1:0-5431 GCF_001669335.1 Mycobacterium sp. 1245852.3
GCGGCCAGCATGACCATGGTGCCGCTGTTGCCCCGGCTGGTGTTTCTTGTCGTCGGTCCGGCCGTCGACGTCAAGCTGTTCGCCATGCAGGCGGGCATGTTCGGCCGGGCGTTCGCCGCACGCTTTGCGCCGTGCACGTTCCTGGTGGCAACGGTGAGTGCCTGTGTCATAGGGCTTTTCGTGTTGGGAGCCCGGTGATGAGTCGCGAAGCCGAGAACACGGTGTTGCTGTTGGTGGGTATCAGCATCGCCATGATCACCGCGTCGGGGGTGTTCACCCGTTACGTCAAGCCGGGCCTGTTGCCGTGGCTCGCCGTATCGGCGGTGGTGCTCATCGGTTTGGCGCTGGTGGCGATCATCGGCGACATCCGCCGCGGTGGACCCCGGACCGCTGACGCGGCCGGCGAGCACGGCCACGAGCATTCCCACCGGCGGGGCATCGCCTGGCTGTTGGTGGTCGCGGTGCTGGTGCTGATGTTCGTGGCGCCGCCGGCGCTGCGGCCCTCGGCGGCCGCCCCGTCGGTGACGTCGGTGTCCAATGACGTTCTGAACAAATCGTTTTCACCGCTGCCGCCGGGCCCTGCGCCGGAAGTCTCGCTGCCCGAGGTGCTGATGCGAGAAGCGCACGACACGACCGGATCGTTGACGAACCGAACGATCACCGTCACCGGCTTCGTGCTCAACGAGGCGCAGGGCGTCGACCTTGGCCGCATCGTCATCATCTGTTGTGCGGCCGACGCCCAGCTGGCCCGCATCCATCTGCGCGGCCCGGCCGCCGGGGGCGCCTCCGGCCTACCGGACAACACCTGGATCCGGGTGCAGGGTCAGGTCATACCCGCACCGCGACAACCCAATTCGCCGGCCATCCCGACGCTGCAGGCGACCGCCGTCACCCGAGTCGATGCCCCGCCCAACCCCTACGCCTATCCGCGCTGACCGTCAGTTGCCTTGACCGCCTGTCCAGCGTTGATGGCCCCCGAGTCGATCCGGGACGGGCGCGGTTTCCCACTGTCCGAGCTCGAGCCACTCGCGCAGTTCGGCGGCCGCGTCGCCGTCGGCGATGGGGCCGATCCACTGGGCCGGGCCGCAGGCCACCCGGTCGTTCGTGCAGGGCTGCAGCACGGCCATGACACCGCCGCCGGTCGGGCGGGACGCGCAGGTGAGTGGTCCGAGCATGCAGGAGGCGGTGACCAGCATGGAGTGCGGGCAGCGCCGAATCGCCGGCCGCAGCTCGTCGATCACCGACAGTTCGCCGGCGACCGCGCAAGCGGCGCAGACGATCACGGTGAAGGGACGGGCGGTGCCGCGGCGCGGGGAGGTCATCGCGGTGTGTGCGGGCCGGGGTAGGGCAGCAGCGCCATTTCACGGGCGTTCTTGATGGCCGTCGCGACCTGTCGTTGCTGCCGGACGGTCAGGCCGGTCACCTGGCGGGACCGGATCTTGCCGCGTTCGGAGATGAAGATGCGCAGCGTCGCGGTGTCCTTGTAGTCCACCGCGTCCAGTCCCAGGGTGCGCAGCGCATTCTTTTTCGGTGACCGGCCGGGCGGTAGCGCGAGCCGGCGGATGCGGGCGGCTTTCCGGGCCATCACCAGCTCGCCTTCCGCACGCCGGGTAGCTGCCCGGCGTGCGCCAATTCGCGGACCCGCACCCGCGATAACCCGAACTTGCGCAGGTGGCCGCGGGGACGCCCGTCGACGGCGTCGCGGTTGCGGACCCGCACGGAGCTGGCGTCGCGGGGCTGGCGGGCCAACGCTTCTCGTGCCGCCGCCCGCTGCTCGGCGGTGCTCGCCGGTGCGCGGATGACCTCCTTGAGTTCGGCCCGGCGTTCGGCGTAACGCGCCACGATCGCGCGACGGCGCTCGTTCTTGACGATCTTGGATTTCTTGGCCATGTTCAGCGCTCCTCGCGGAAGTCGACGTGGCGGCGGATGACGGGGTCGTACTTGCGCAGCATCAGCCGGTCGGGGTCGTTGCGTCGGTTCTTGCGGGTGATGTAGGTGTATCCGGTGCCCGCGGTGGAGCGCAGTTTGACCAGCTGACGAATCTCGTTGCGGGCCATCAGATTCGCTGCCCCTCGCGACGCAACCGGGCCACGACCGCCTCGATGCCGTCGCGGTCGATCACCTTGATGCCCTTGGCGCTGACGCGCAGCCGGATCCGGCGGTCCTCGGAGGGCAGGTAGTACGTCTTGCGCTGGATGTTGGGGGAGAAGCGCCGCGGGGTCCGGCGATGGGAATGCGACACCGCCCTACCGAAACTCGGTCGACGGCCGGTCACCTGACAGTGGGCGGACACCTGCACCTCCGTTGCGCTTATTGAAAATCGTTTTCGACAAGGCCCGACCCGAACGGTACCGTATGTGGAACCTAGATGAAAACCATTATCAATAAGGAGGACGATGCAGACGCCCGTCATCCTGGTCACCGGCCAGAGGGACACCGAACCCGTCGTGGGTGCGCTGTTGCGCACCCCGGGAACGCTGGTGATCGAGCACTCCTTCGACGGTCATGTGGTGCGCCGAACGACAGCGTCGCTGTCCGACGGCGTCTTGACGTCCAACGAGAGCGGCCTGGAACTCGCGCATGGCTGTATCTCGTGCACCATCCGCAACGACCTGTTGGTGTTGCTGCGTCAGTTGCACCGGCGCGACGACGTCGACCGGATCGTCGTGCACCTGGGGCCCTGGCTGGAGCCCGAACCAATCTGTTTGGCCATCAAGCACGTTCGGGTGCGTGTGGCGCCCGGATACGTCGACGGGCCGGCGGCCCTGGACGTATCGATCGCCGCGGTGGTGGCCTGCGTCGACTCGTCGGCGTGGCTGAACCAGGCGCTGGGTGAGGACGAATTGGACGACGGGCGCACCGAGGCCCAGGTGGTGATCGGGCAGGCCGAATTCGCCGATGTGGCGGTGCTCAACCGTCCCAATCCGTTCGTCGCCGCCGTGCTGCGCCGGTTGTCCCCGCGCGCTCGCCTGCAGGTGGGTGCCGACGGTCTCGAGGATGCGCTGAACAACCCGTATCGCGACGCGCGCCGCGGCCGCAGCGACGACCCGCACGGGCCGCTGCTGGCCGGCCAGCCCCCGCTGGAGTCACGCGGTCCAATCAACTTGGTGGAGTTCGGTTCCCGACGGCCCTTCCATCCGCAGCGCCTGCACGACTGCCTGGATCTGCTGCTCGATGGTGTGATCAGAACCCGCGGGCGGCTCTGGCTGGCCAGCCAGCCCGACCGGGCGATGTGGTTGGAATCGGCCGGCGCCGGGCTGCGGGTCAGCTCCGCGGGCAAGTGGCTGGCCGTCATGGGTGGCCGCGAGCTCGACGGAATCGACGTCGAGCGACGAACTTTCGCCGAACTGGCCTGGGATGACCGGTACGGCGACCGGCACACGGCGATGACCATCCTGGTGTGCGGCGCGAAACCGGCCGACATCCTCGACGGCCTGCATGGTGCGCTGCTGACCGACGCGGAGATGAGCCGTCCGCGTGACTGGCTCGGCTACGACGACCCGTTCGGTGACTGGCATGAGGAGCCGTGCGGGGAGCGGGCGGAGGCGGCCGACAACGCGGCCCGGCGCATCGGGCAGGACACCGACCCGTCATGAAGCCCGGCGTACATCCCGACTACCACCCCGTCGTCTTCCAGGACGCAACCACCGGTGCGATGTTCCTAACCCGATCGACGCTTGACAGTTCGCGCACCGTCGAGTGGCAAACACGGCACGGGGCCCGCACCTATCCATTGATCGTCGTCGAGATCACCTCGGATTCACATCCGTTCTGGACCGGCGCTCGCCGCATCGTCGACAGCGCCGGACAGGTGGAGAGGTTCCACCGCCGCTACGGCCGGCGCTGACGGTCGGTGGCCGCGGCGAGGCCATTCGTGTTGCGCGCCACCGCAACACGCGTGTCGGTGACGCGGCGTAGTGTGGGTCGGATGCGAAGCGAAGGCGATACCTGGGACATCACCACGAGCGTGGGCTCCACCGCGTTGTTCGTGGCAACAGCGCGGGCATTGGAGGCGCAAAAGCCGGACCCGCTGGCCGTCGATCCATACGCGGAGGTCTTCTGCCGCGCCGTGGGCGGTTCGTGGGCGGACGTGCTCGACGGCAAGGACCCCGACCACCAGCTGAAGACCGCTGACTTCGGCGAGAACTTCGTCAACTTCCAGGGCGCCCGCACCAAGTACTTCGACGAATACTTCCGCCGCGCGGCGGACGCGGGAGTGCGACAGGTGGTCGTCCTGGCCGCGGGCCTGGACTCGCGCGCCTACCGCTTGGACTGGCCGGGCGCGACGACCATCTTCGAGCTCGACCAGCCGCAGGTGCTCGACTTCAAGCGCGAGGTGCTCACCGATGCCGGCGCCCAACCGCGTGCCGAGCGCCGGGAGATCGCCATCGATCTGCGTGAGGACTGGCCGCAAGCGTTGCGTGACAGCGGCTTTGATCCCGCCAAGCCGTCCGCATGGATCGCCGAGGGTCTGCTGATCTATCTCCCGGCTGCCGCCCAGGAGCAGCTGTTCACCGGCATCGACGGCCTGGCCGGTCACGGCAGTCACGTCGCCGTCGAGGACGGCGCCCCGATGAAACCCGAGGACTTCGAGGCCGCCGTGGCCGAAGAACGCGCGGCCACAGAGCAGGGCGACGGCCGGGTGTTCTTCCAGCTCGTCTACAACGAGCAGCACGCACCCGCCACCGAATGGTTCGGCCAGCACGGCTGGACCGCGGTCGGCACTCCGCTGGCCGATTACCTGCGCGAGGTCGGGCGTCCGGTACCCGGCCCGGACACCGAGGCCGGCCCGATGATCGCCCGCAACACCCTGGTGCGCGCCGTCCGAGAGTGACACGTCGCAACGAAAACCGGCCGTGATCACGATCGCGGCCGGTTTTTCATGAGTTTTCCGTGAATCGGGCCGGCCGCCGCGGCCGCGGGTTGACCACCCTGACCGGTGACGAGTTCGGCGACGGCCCCTCGGCGCCGATGTTGCCGGGCAGCTGGCAAAGCGATCAGCGCGGAACTTTTGCGGCCCGCCAGCCGACTACTGGCTGCGTGATCGTCGTGCCGGCAATCCGGCAGTGGCGACCGTCGAGCTCACCCCATCGTCAAGGAGTCGCCGCTATGACCGCGCCGGTGCGGACGGTTGCGTCCCCGATCCGCCCGGTCGGGCGGACGGTTCCGGGATGGCCCGGCCCGAGTTGATAATGAAAATGATTTTCATTAAGGTAGGGCCTTGCTGTGAGACCGCCCGACGTGCGGCTGTGAGTATGCCGAAGAAGCGGACAATCACTCCCGAAAATGTCCTCAACAGCGGTAAAAGAAGGGCAGAGCAGTGGTGAGCCGGACAGGGCCAAACGCCTCGACAGTTAGCTTATGCAATGCTAACTTCAGGCGGGTTAAGTTAGGGGAGACTACATACATGAAAAGTCGCGGCCGTGGAACT
>NZ_LZLL01000410.1:0-781 GCF_001669335.1 Mycobacterium sp. 1245852.3
ACGTGACCACCTACGTCGCTGAGGCGGGCTACGACGATGAGGAACTCGCCCACGCGCTGGCCTCGGTTACCGGCGGCAACCCCTTCTTCCTCATCGAGGCCCTGCGTCACGTCGATGAGAGTGGCGGCGTGTGGGACCAGAGCACCCTGCCCCAGGGTGTACGGGAAGCAGTGAGCCGCAGGCTTTCTCGGCTGCCGGTCGAGACCAACAAAGCCCTTGCCGCCGCCGCGGTGATCGGCAGCCGCTTTGCTGTGGAGCTGGTCGAACAGGTGGTCGGCACCGACCTCGTCGACGCGTTCGACGAGGCGCGTCAAGCGGGCATCGTCATCGAAGAGCCCGGCGGGTTCTACCGGTTCAACCACGCCATCGTCCGGCAGTCTCTGCTTGCCGAGCTGGCGTCGGTGCGGCGCATGCGATTGCACCAGCGCATCGCCACCACCTTGGAGACGTCGCCGGGCGCCGAGGACGAGCTGCTGGCCGAACTGGCTCATCACTATTTCGAGTGTGCGTGGGCGGGGAACGCGGCCAAGGCGGTGTTCTACTGTCGGCGTGCCGCAGATCAGGCGATGGCACGACTCGCCTACGAGGGCGCCGCTGACCTTTACCACCGCGCCCTGCACGCGCTGGAGGAGATCGACGACGAGCTCCCCGACCGCGACGACCAGACCGTTGAGCTATTGGTCGCGCGTTGCGAGGCTCTGCTGGCCGCCGGTAACCGAGGCCAGCGCGTGGGCGAGTTCCTCATCGTCGTAGCCCGCCTCAGCGACGTAGGTGGTCACGT
>NZ_LZLL01000411.1:0-2241 GCF_001669335.1 Mycobacterium sp. 1245852.3
GCGCTACGGCGTCAGGTCGCGGAGTTGGAGCAGCGCAAGGCCAAACTCGGTGACCCGGCCTACATTGCGGCGCAGGCCCGCGAGCGGCTCGGCTTCGTCAAGCCCGGCGACATCCCGTTCCAGGTGCAGCTCCCGCCGACGGCGGGCGAGCCGACGCAGCCCGGATCCCCGTCGGCGAAGCCGGCCAACACCGACCCCTGGTATACGTCGCTGTGGCACACCATCGCCGACGCCCCGCACCTGCGGCCGGCCAATCCGCCTGCGCCGCAGGCCCCGCCGCCTCCGGCCGAACCGGGCGCGCCCGGTCCGGTGCCCGCACCGAATCCCACGGGTCCCGGTGGTTGATCGTGCCGACCTGGAAGCGGTGGCGCGCCAGCTCGGGCGCGAGCCGCGCGGGGTTATCGAAATCGCCTACCGTTGCCCGAATGGTGAGCCCGGGGTGGTGAAGACGGCACCGAAACTGCCCGACGGCACGCCTTTTCCGACGTTGTACTACCTGACCCATCCGGCGCTGACGGCCGCCGCCAGCAGGCTGGAGACGACGGGGTTGATGCGCGAGATGACCGAGCGGCTGGGCCAGGACGCGGAATTGGCGGCCGCCTACCGGCGCGCCCACGAGTCGTATCTGGCCGAGCGGGACGCGATCGAATCGCTGGGCACCACCTTTTCCGGCGGCGGAATGCCCGACCGGGTCAAGTGCCTGCACGTGCTGATCGCCCATTCGCTGGCCAAGGGGCCTGGTGTGAACCCGTTCGGCGACGAGGCGCTGGCGATCCTGGCCGGCGAGCCCGCGATGCCCGGCATCCTGGAGGCCGGCCGATGGTGAACGACAGGCTCGCCGGAATCGACTGCGGCACCAACTCGATTCGACTGCTGATCGCCGACGTCGACGGTGGCCGGCTGCGCGACGTGTACCGGGAGACGCGCATCGTGCGGCTGGGCCAGGGTGTCGACGCGACCGGTGAATTCGCGGCCGATGCGATAGCCCGCACCCGGGCGGCGCTCGCCGACTACGCGTCGTTGCTGAAACAGCATGGGGTACAACGGGTGCGGATGGTGGCCACCTCCGCCGCCCGCGACGTCGCCAACCGCGATGCGTTCTTCGCGATGACCGCCGACGTGCTGGGCGCGGTGCTGCCGGGGGCGGTGGCGGAGGTGATCACCGGCGCCGAGGAGGCCTCGCTGTCGTTTCGGGGCGCCGTCGGCGAGTTGGACGCTGCGGCGGGGCCTTTCGTCGTCGTCGACCTGGGTGGCGGCTCCACCGAGATCGTCACCGGCGGCGATGCGGTGACGGCCAGCTACTCGGCCGACATCGGCTGCGTGCGGCTGACCGAACGCTGCCTGCATTCGGACCCCCCGACGCCCGAGGAAGTCGCGGCGGCGCGCCGGGTGGTGCGCGAGCGGCTCGAGGTGGCGCTCGGTGTGGTGCCCGTCGAGGGGGCGAAGACCTGGGTCGGGCTGGCCGGGACGATGACCACCCTGTCCGCGCTTGCCCACAACCTGACGACGTATGACTCTGCGGCCATTCATCTTTCGCGCGTCGCCGGTGACGATCTGCTGGCGGTGTGCGAACGGCTGATCGCCATGACGCGGGCCGAGCGCGCGGCGCTGCCGCCGATGCATGCGGGGCGCGCCGATGTGATCGCCGGGGGCGCCATCGTGGTCGAGGAGTTGGCCCGCGAGTTGCGCGCCCGGGCGGGCATCGACGAGCTGACCGTCAGCGAGCACGACATCCTAGACGGCATCGTGTTGTCCATCGCCGGGTAGGTCACATCCGCCACACCGGCCTCTACAACAGTGGACATGTCTTTTGCCCGCCTCGTAGCGACAACTCGGTCGGTGTCGTACCCGTGTGCGACCGTCCGGGGATGGGCTATTCACTCAAAGGGATCGAGCTGCGCTACGTGCTGGCGATGCAGCTGGCGGTACATGGACCGGCCACCATCGCCGAGCTGACCGAAGCGCTTGACTGGCATGGGTTTTACGTTCGGGGCCGCCCATCGAAGGCGATCTCGGATGCGCTGCGCTGGGAGGTCGGACGTGGCCGGGTGTGGCGCCTCGGGCGGGGCCGGTATGGGCCCGGGTACATGCCGCGCGGCACCGAACATCGGATCCATCAGCGCGTGTTGGCGTTACGCGAGGCGGCGGCCGAGTTGTCGCGGAAAGGCGGGCAATTAACTGACCTACCCGCGCGGAGGCCCGAGTGGCTGGTGTGATTCAGGGGCCCAGCCGGCCGCGGGA
>NZ_LZLL01000412.1:0-1687 GCF_001669335.1 Mycobacterium sp. 1245852.3
GTCGACGCCACCCAGGCGATCGTCGGCGACTTCAAGAACCAGATCACCGACGTCAACGACATCATCCAGAACTCCGGCCCGGTGCTGGACAGCCAGGTGAAATCGGGTGACAACATCGAGCGCTGGGCGCGCAACCTGAACAGGCTGGGCGCGCAGTCCGCGCAGGAGGACCAGCACCTGAGAAGCCTGCTGCGGCAGGCGGCGCCGACGGCCGACCAGGTCAACTCGGTGTTCAACGACGTCAAGGATTCGCTGCCGCAGACCCTGGCCAACCTCGAGGTCGTCTTCGACCTGCTCAAGCGCTACCACACCGGCGTCGAGCAGGTCCTGGTCTTCCTGCCGCAGGGTGCGTCGATCGCCCAGACGGTGGCGGCGCCGTTCCCGAACATGGCCGCGCTGGACCTGGCGCTGTCGATCAACCAGCCGCCGCCCTGCCTGACCGGCTTCATTCCGGCGTCGGAGTGGCGGTCCCCGGCCGACACCAGCATGCAGCCGCTGCCCACCGGCACGTATTGCAAGATCCCGATGGAGACACCGGCGAACAGCGTGCGCGGCTCGCGCAACATCCCGTGCACGGACATTCCGGGCAAACGGGCCGCAACCCCGCGGGAATGCCGCGACCCCAAGCCGTAT
Organism: Mycobacterium sp. 1245852.3; assembly: GCF_001669335.1. Taxonomy (NCBI): domain Bacteria; kingdom Bacillati; phylum Actinomycetota; class Actinomycetes; order Mycobacteriales; family Mycobacteriaceae; genus Mycobacterium; species Mycobacterium sp. 1245852.3. The sequence continues at coordinate 634 of NZ_LZLL01000412.1, forward strand.
GTGCCGGCCGGTACCAACCCCTGGTACGGCGACCCGAACCAGATTCTGACCTGCCCCGCACCCGCGGCGCGCTGTGATCAGCCGGTGAAGCCGGGCATGGTGATCCCGGCGCCGTCGGTGGACAACGGACTCAACCCGGCGCCCTCGGACCGGGTGGCGGGCACACCCCCGCCCACCAGCGATCCGTTGTCCCGACCGGGGTCGGGTACCGTGCAGTGCAATGGCCAGCAGCCCAACCCCTGTGTCTACAAACCCAGCGGGCCTCCCTCGGCGATCTACAGTCCCCAAAGCGGTGAACTGGTAGGGCCAGACGGAGTTAAATACTCCGTCGAGAACTCGACCAGAACAGGAGACGATGGATGGAAGGAGATGCTGGCGCCAGCCGGCTGAACCCCATCGACACGGACGATTCGTTGACCACCCAGGACAAGAGCGAGGATTCGGCGGCACCTGAGAACGGAGCCGAGCAGACCGGTCCGCAGGATGCCTCCGCGGATCTGACCGAATCCACCGACGATGCCGCCGGTGCCGACGCCGAGGCCGACCAGTCCGAGTCCGAGGGCACGGCGGCGGACGACCCGGCAGCCGCCGAATCCGCCGTCGCCGCCGCCCAGCGCCGTCCGTCCCGGGTGACCCGCGGGTGGCTGGCCGCGATCGCCGCTGTGCTGGTGTTGTGCGCCGCCGGCGTCGGGGCCGGTGGCTACCTCGCGCTGCATTACCACCAGCAAAGCCAACAGATGGCGCGCAACGACGCGCTGGCGCTGAAGGCGGCGGTGGAATGCGTCTCCGCGACCCAGGCGCCCGACACCAATGCGATGACGGCGAGCGAGCAGAAGATCGTCGACTGTGGGACCGACGCCTTCCGCTCGCAGGCGCTGCTGTACACGAGCATGCTGGTGCAGGCGTATCAGGCCGCGAACATCCATGTTCAGGTGTCGGACGTCCGGGCGGCGGTCGAGCGCAACAACCGAGATGGGTCGATCGACATTCTCGTCGCGCTGCGCGTCAAGGTGGCCAGCGACCAGAACCAGAACGAGGCCGGCTACCGGCTGCG
>NZ_LZLL01000413.1:0-13028 GCF_001669335.1 Mycobacterium sp. 1245852.3
GCGGCGACCTGGCGAACATGTTGTGGCGCAGGATGATTGACAACGCCGAGGAATACATGGCAGAAGGCGTGCGCGCCGGGACGATCAAACCCAGCCGAGACCCCAAGGGGCGGGCCAGGTATTTGGCCATCACCGGCGGCGGCGGCTTCCTCCTCTACATCCAAATGCATGAAACACCAACGGATTTGCGGGCAGTGCTGCGCGACTACTCGCGCGACATGATTTTGCCCGCGCTCGAGGTCTACACCGAGGGCCTGCTGACCGACCGGACCATGTACGACGCATTCCTGGCCGCCGAAGATCAAGGAGGATCTGATGCCGACTGAAAACGCCGACGGATTCGCACCCATCGAGATCCGGGGTCTGACAAAGAATTTCGGCGCGGTTCGGGCGCTGGACGGCCTGGACCTCACGGTGCGGGAGGGAGAGGTCCACGGGTTCCTCGGGCCCAACGGCGCCGGGAAGTCCACGACCATCCGCGTCCTGTTGGGCCTGGTGAAAGCCGACGGCGGCAGTGTGCGGCTGCTCGGCGGCGACCCGTGGACACAGGCCGTCGCCCTGCATCGCCACATCGCTTACGTGCCAGGCGATGTGACGTTGTGGCCGTCGCTGACCGGCGGTGAGATTATCGACCTGCTGGCCCGGATGCGGGGTGGCATCGACAAGAAGCGCCGCGCCGAGTTGATCGAGCGCTTCGACCTGGACCCGCACAAGAAGGCGCGCACCTACTCCAAGGGCAATCGCCAGAAGGTCTCGCTGATTTCGGCCTTCTCGTCCCATGCCAGGCTGCTGCTCCTCGACGAGCCGAGCAGCGGCCTGGACCCGTTGATGGAGAACGTGTTTCAGCAATGCGTGGCCCAGGCCCGCGACCGGGGCACGACGGTGTTGTTGTCCAGCCACATCCTGGCCGAAACGGAAGCGTTGTGCGAACGGGTGACGATCATCCGGGCCGGCAAGACCGTCGAAAGCGGTTCGCTGAGCTCGATGCGGCACCTGAGCCGCACCTCGATCAAGGCCGAGATGACCGGCGACCCGGGCGATCTCAGGCGGATCAAAGGCGTCGAGGACATCAGCGTCGAGGGCAATACGCTGCGCGCCCAGGTCGACAGCGAAAGCCTCGGTGAGCTCATCCGCGTGCTCGGCGACGCCGGGGTGCGCAGTCTTGTCAGCCAGCCGCCGACCCTCGAGGAGCTTTTCCTGCGCCATTACGACACGTCGGGCGGCGACGGTCGGCACGGACGCGATGCGGCAAAGGTTTCGCTGTCATGAGCACGTCAACGCTGGACCGGCCGTTGGCATCACGCGCGCCACGTGGTGGTTCACACTTCTCCGGAACGCTCTCGATGCTGCGCCTCTACCTGCGCCGCGACCGGATCTCGATGCCGCTGTGGGTGTTGCTGCTGTCGGTGCCCCTGGCCACCGTTTACGTCGGCAGCATCGAGAAGGTCTACCCCACCGCGTCGGATCGCGCCGGGTTCGCGGCCGCCATCATGGCCAGCCCGGCCCAGCGCGCCCTGTATGGCCAGGTCTACAACGCCAGCCTTGGCGCCGTGGGCATTTGGAAGGCCGGGATGTTCCACGTGCTGATCGCGGTGGCGGTCATCCTCACGGTGATCCGGCACACGCGCGCCGACGAGGAGAACGGGCGGACCGAGCTGGTGGACTCGACCGCGATCGGCCGCTACGCCGCCCTGAGCGCGGCGCTGCTGCTGTCGTTCGGAGCGTCGGTTATCACCGGGGTGATCGGTGCGGCCGGGTTGTTGAGCACCGATGTCCCGGCCGCCGGGTCGCTGGCCTTCGGGGCGGCGCTGGCCTGCTCCGGCCTGGTGTTCACCGCCGTCGCGGCGGTGGCCGCGCAGCTTTCGCCGAGCGCCCGGTTCGCCCGCGGCGCCGCGTTCGCCGTGCTGGGTACCGCGTTCACCCTGCGTGCCGTGGGCGACGCCGGTGACGGCACGCTGTCGTGGCTGTCCCCGCTGGGGTGGTCGCTGCTGGTCAAGCCGTATGCCGGTGATCGGTGGTGGGTGCTGCTGCTGCACCTGGTGACGACGGCCGCGCTGACCCTGCTGGCGTATCGGCTGCTGGCCGGCCGTGACGTCGGCGCCGGGCTCATCGCGGAGCGCCCGGGTCCCGCCGAGGCCGGACCGACGCTGGGCGATGCGTTCGGGCTCACGTGGCGGCTGGACCGCGCCGCGCTGCTGTTATGGACCGTGGGCCTGTGTCTGTACGGCCTGCTGATCGGCAGCGTGGTGCACGGCATCGGCGACGAGCTGGGCGACAGTGGCGAAGCGCGCGACATCGTGGCACGAATGGGCGGCACCAGCGCGCTCGAGGAGGCGTTCATCGCCGTCGCGTTCGCCATGATGGGCATGGTGGCCGCCGCGTTCGCCGTTTCGCTGACGTTGCGGTTACACCAGGAAGAGTCGAGTCAGCGAGCCGAAACGGTGCTTGCCGGTGCCGTCTCGCGAACCCGTTGGCTGGCAAGCCATTTGGTGACGGCGCTCGCCGGATCCGCGGTGGCGATGCTGGCCAGCGGGCTCACCGCGGGCGTCGTCTACGGCGTCGCGGCGGGCGATGTCGCCGGCAAGCTGCCGATGGTCGTTGCCAGCGCCGCCGTCCAACTGCCCGCGGTGTGGCTGTTGTCGGCCGTGACGGCCTTCCTGTTCGGCGTCGCGCCGCGACTGACGCCGGCGGCCTGGGGTGTGCTGGTCGGCTTCGTCGCCCTGTATCTGATCGGGTCGCTGGCCGGGTTCTCGCAATGGTTGGTCGACGCCGAACCGTTCGCACACATCCCGCGGATCGGCTCAGATTTCACCGTCGTACCCCTGTTATGGCTACTCGCCATCGACGTAGGGTTGATGATTCTGGGTGCCACGGCTTTTCGGCGCCGCGATCTACGCTGCTAGGAGCGCGATGAAGACCGGAATCCGGGTAACGGCGACCTCCCTCTGGGGCATCCTCTCGTGGATCCTGATCCTGCTGCTGCCGGCGGGCACGCTGCACTATTGGCAGGCCTGGCTTTTCATCGCGGTGTTCACGGTGGCCACCATCGTCCCCACCGTTTACCTGGGCCGGACCAATCCGGCGGCCCTGCAGCGCCGCATGCGCGCGGGCCCGCGGGCCGAGCCCCGCAAGGCGCAGAAGTTCATCATCACCGGCTCGTTCGCGGGCCTGTTCGCGACCATGGTGTTCAGCGCGCTCGATCATCGGTTCGGCTGGTCGTCGGTGCCGCCCTGGCTGTCGGTGCTCGGCGACGTGCTGGTGGCGACGGGGCTCGGCATCGCCATGCTGGTGATCGTCCAGAACAGTTATGCCGCCGCCACGGTCACTGTGGAAACGGGCCAGACGGTGGTCTCCCACGGCCTCTACAGATTCGTGCGGCACCCGATGTACGTCGGAAATGTGATCATGATGATCGGGATCCCCTTAGCGCTCGGCTCCTACTGGGGACTGCTCTTCGTCATCCCCGGCACCCTGGTGCTCACGCTGCGCATCTTCGACGAAGAAAAGTTGCTGAACCGCGAACTGCCCGGCTACCCCGAATACGCCGAGCGGGTCCGGTACCGGCTGGTGCCCCACCTCTGGTAGCTCCCCGGGCCGGCCGTTTAGGGTAGTAAGCCGAACGGCCGCCGGCCCGCACCCGTTGGCGCGCAATGTATCCGGGCGGCGCCGGCACGCTGACGCCCCGGAGCCGTCATCAGATCCCGGCCGCGCGGGCTTCGAAACGCGTTGCGGCACGGCATCTTTCATCTGGACCCTTTTCCAGGACACCGAGCTGACCGGCCCGATGGTGACCCGGCTGGGGTCGAACTCAGCGGCTGTGCCGACGCCAACCTTTTCGTGGGATTGGCAAAGTGGCGATGCGGCGTTCGTCGGATTCGAAGGGTCCTATGGCTATCCCGGAGATACCAGGCTAGATCCAGACGCCCTTGCCCACCGCGACCACGCCGCCGGCGCTGATCGCGAAGCGCTCCCGGTCCTTTTCCAGGTCGACGCCCACCATCTCGCCCGGCCCGACGACGACGTTCTTGTCCAGGATCGCGTGGCGCACCACCGCGCCGCGGCCGACCCGGGCGCCGGGCATGATCACGCTGCCCTCCACGATCGCGCCGTCGTCGACCACCACGTTGGACGACAGCACCGAGTTGCGCACCGAGGCCGCCGAGATGATGCTGCCCGCACCCACCACCGACTCCTGCGCCGAACCGCCGTTGACGAACTTGGCCGGCGCCAGGTTCTCCGACTCGCCCCGGATCGGCCAGCGCTTGTTGTACAGGTTGAACACCGGGTGCACCGACACCAGGTCCATGTGCGCATCGTAGAAGGCGTCCAGCGTTCCGACGTCACGCCAGTAGGCCCGGTCTCGATCGGTGGCCCCGGGCACCTCGTTGTCGTTGAAGTCGTAGACGGCGGCCATCCCGTCGGCGACCAGACGCGGGATGATGTCGCCGCCCATGTCGTGATCGGAGTGGTCGTCGTCGGCGTCGGCGCGGATCGCGTCGATGAGCACCTTGGTGGTGAAGATGTAGTTGCCCATCGACACGAACGTCTGCTCGGGGTCGTCCGGGGTTCCCGGCGGATCCAACGGCTTCTCCACGAAGTTACGAATGCGGCCCGACTCGTCGGAGTCGATGCAGCCGAACGCGGTGGCTTCGCCGCGCGGCACCCGGATGCCGGCGACCGTCGCGCCGGCGCCGCTGTCGATGTGGAACCGGACCATCTGCTCGGGGTCCATCCGGTACACGTGGTCGGCGCCGAAAACGACTATGTAGTCGGGGTCTTCGTCATAGATCAGATTGAGTGACTGGTAAATCGCGTCGGCCGAGCCGGTGTACCAGCGGGGGCCGAGGCGCTGCTGGGCGGGCACCGGCGTGATGTACTCACCGGCCAGGCCGGACAGCCGCCAGTTCTGCGAGATGTGACGGTCCAGTGAATGCGACTTGTACTGGGTGAGAACGCAGATGCGCAGATACCGGGCGTTGACGAGATTGGACAGGACGAAGTCGATCAGCCGATAGGCGCCCCCGAAGGGAACGGCGGGCTTGGCGCGGTCCGCGGTCAGCGGATACAGCCGCTTGCCCTCACCGCCGGCCAGGACGATGCCCAGCACGTGTGGCGCTTCCCTCATGGTGTCAAACCTATCGGCCGTGGCCAAGGGCTGCCAGGGGGCACGGTCGATTGGCGGAGTTCTGTGCGGCTGTCCGTCAAGGTATTTGGCCGCGCACACGCCGAAGACCGCCCGGACGTTGTGGCCAACCCGACTCGCGGCCGCCCTCGCTCGCGAACTACCGTGCGGGTATGCGGGTGGCGATGATGACGCGGGAGTACCCACCGGAGGTCTACGGGGGCGCGGGGGTACACGTCACCGAACTCGTCGCCCAGCTGCGCCGGCTGTGCCCGGTCGACGTGCACTGCATGGGCACGCCTCGCCCGGGCGCGTACGTGCACCAGCCCGACCCCCGGCTGCAGGGCGCCAACGCGGCGATGTCGATCCTGTCGTCCGATTTGATGATGGCCAACGCGGCATCGGAAGCCAGCGTGGTGCATTCGCACACCTGGTACACCGGCATGGCCGGGCATCTGGCCGCGCTGCTGTACGGGGTCCCGCACGTCCTGACCGCGCATTCGCTCGAGCCGCTGCGCCCGTGGAAGGCCGAGCAACTCGGTGGCGGCTACCGCATCTCGAGCTGGGTCGAGCAGACCGCGGTGCTGGCTGCCGATGCCGTCATCGCGGTCAGCACCGCGATGCGCGAGGACGTGCTGCGCGTCTATCCCGCACTGGATCCCAGCGCCGTGCACGTCATCCGCAACGGCGTCGACACCGACGTCTGGTATCCGGCCGGGCCGGTGCAAACCGGATCGATGCTCGCCGAACTGGGCGTCGACCCGGCCCGGCCCATCGTGGTGTTCGTGGGCCGGATCACCCGGCAGAAGGGACTGGCGCACCTGGTGGCGGCCGCCCACCGGTTCAGCCCGGAGGCGCAGGTGGTGTTGTGCGCCGGCGCCCCCGATACCCCGGAGATCGCCGAGGAGATTCGTGACGCCGTGGCCGGCCTGGCCCGCAGCCGCACCGGGGTGTTCTGGATCCGCGAGATGCTACCCATCGGTGAGCTACGCGAAATCTTGTCGGCGGCATCGGTTTTCGTGTGCCCGTCGGTGTACGAGCCGTTGGGGATCGTGAATCTGGAGGCGATGGCCTGCTCGACCGCGGTGGTGGCCTCCGACGTCGGCGGAATCCCGGAGGTGGTCGCCGACGGGATCACCGGGACGCTGGTGCATTACGACCCCGACGACGCTCGGGGCTATCAGGCCGGACTGGCCGCAGCGGTCAACGAGCTGATCGCCGACCGCGAAAAAGCGCAGCGCTATGGCAAGGCAGGACGCCAGCGCTGCGTCGAGGAGTTCTCCTGGGCCCACGTCGCCGAGCAGACCCTGGAGATCTATCGGAAGGTGTGTGCGTAGCGCCGCCGACATCCGTTCGGCGGCAAGCTCTAGCTGGAGCTCGTGACGCCCTTGAGCTCGTCACCGAGGGCAGCGGCTTCGTCCGGCGTCAGTTCGACGACCAGTCGACCGCCTCCCTCAAGTGGTACCCGCATCACGATGCCGCGCCCCTCCTTTGTTGCTTCCAGAGGACCGTCTCCGGTCCGGGGCTTCATCGCCGCCATCGAGTACTCCCTCCAGATTCGAGCTGGCCCGCCCGTGCGGACCTGGTCGGCGCCGAGCAAGCCCCGCCAGCGAACTTCAAGCCATGCCCGGCATCGAACTGCCTTATCACCCCCCCATTGTTCCCTATCCAGGTCACCACTTGTACAAAGACCCGCATCTGTGTGCTCAGCGGGCTGTTGCGGGCACCCAGCAACCGCGGATATGGTCGTCGACCATCCCGGTCGCCTGCATCAGCGCATAGGCGGTGGTCGGGCCGACGAAACGGAACCCGCGCCGCTTGAGTTCCCGCGCCATGGCCTTCGATTCGTCAGTGGCCGAGGGGATTTCGGACGGGTCGGCCGGCCGGTTTCGCGGCGACGGCGCGAAGGACCACAGCAGGTCCGCCAGGTCCGCCGCGGTGCCCAGTTCAGCGGCGGCACGCGCGTTGGCGATGGTCGCCTCAATCTTGGCGCGGTTGCGCACGATTCCCTGATCCGCCAGCAGCCGCTGCACGTCGGCGTCGGTGTATGCGGCGACCTTGGAGATGTCGAACCGGTCGAACGCGCGCCGGAAATTCTCCCGTTTCCGCAGAATGATCAGCCAGGACAGGCCGCTTTGAAAGGCCTCCAGGCTCATCCGCTCGAACAACGCGATCCCGTCGCGTACCGGTTGGCCCCATTCGCGATCGTGGTAGTCGCGGTAGAGCTCGAAATCGGGTCCCGGCCGCCCGGTCGCCCAACTGCAGCGAACCAGCTCGTCTTCACTCACACTGAGTCCTGACGATCCTCGCCGTCGTCGGGTTCCCCGGATTGGTTTTCGGCGTCTTGCCCGGCGGCCGGCGCGGCGTGCACGGCGGCCAGCTGGCCGCGCAGCGCCTCGAGCTCCCGCGCGAGCCGGTCCAGCACCCAGTCCACTTCACTGGTCTTGTAGCCGCGCAGCACCTGGGTGAACTTGACCGCGTCGACGTCGGAGCCGGTCACCCCGAACGCGGGCAGCACGGTGGCCGTCGTCCCGCGCGGCAGGGGCGGCAGCTGCTCGCCGCGACCGAACAACAGGCTGGCCGCGCCGAACAGGACGATCGCCACCAGCACCAGAACCACCAGGTACAGCAACACCAACGCCACGGGATCGATACTGCCCTATGCCACCGACACGGCGGCGGTCAGCGTGACCCCGCGCGGGCCTACCGGGGCCTGATCGCCTGCATCGGGGGCCGGTCCGCCAGCGACACCGGCGAGGTGCGCTGGGTGTAGCCGTGTCCCTCGGGGCCGTCGGCGACGAACTGGGTCAGCCCGACGCCGGAGTCCGGGATACCGCAGCGCGAGAGCAGGGTGGCGATGATCTGGCGGCTCATCACGCCCAACTCGGCCAGGGGCCGGTTGCGATGCGCCCGCACCCCCAGATTGACCTGGGCGATCGCCTCCAGACCCAGCCGGTCGAAGGTGTCCACCAGCAGGCCGATCTCCACGCCGTAGCCAGGCGCGAACGGCACCGACATCAGCAGTTCCCGGGTGGCCGCGTACTCCCCGCCGAGCGGCTGCAGGATGGACCCCAACTCGGGCCGCAGCGCCGAGAGCAACGGCCGGGCCACCAGCTCGGTGACCCGCCCACCGCCGGTGGCGCTGACGTCGCCGCCGACGTCGCCCACGTCGCTGAGCTCGCTGCCCCGCAGCGGCCGGCGGTAGAAGCTCTTGACCAGGTGAACGCCGTCGCCGGTGAGCAGCGGGCCGACCAGCCACGGCACGAACATCGGGTGCGGATTGATCAGGTCGGAGTCGACGAACACCACGATGTCGCCGCTGGTGGCCGCCAGCGAGCGCCACAGCGCCTCGCCCTTTCCGGGGCGTATCGGCACCTCGGGCAGGGCCTGCTCGCGGCTGACGACGCGTGCGCCGGCGGCGACGGCCCGGATCTCGGTGTCGTCGGTGGAGCCGGAGTCCAGCACGATCAGCTCGTCGACCAGCCCTCCAGAATCCCGGAGCAGCGGCGAGATGCTCTCGATCACCGACGCGATGGTCTCTTCCTCGTCGAGGGCCGGCAGCACCACCGAGATGGTCCGCCCGGCCTTCGCGGCCTCCAGTTCGGCGATGGTCCAGCTCGGGCGGTTGCGCCTGTCGTTGGCCAACCACACATCGCCGGGCCGGGCGGCGAGCACCCTGTCGTTGGCCAGATCGCCGGCGAACAGGTCCGATGCCGTCATGCCAGCCCCCTCACCGTGCGCGTCGGGGGGCGCGTGCCCTGGATCGAGGCCACCATTTCCAGCACCCGGCGGGTGGCCGCGACCTCGTGGACGCGAAACATCCGCGCACCGGCCGCGGCCGCGAGCGCGGTGGCCGCCAACGTCCCCTCGAGCCGCTCGGTCAATTCCACACCCAGAGTCTCCCCGACGAAGTCCTTGTTGCTCAAAGCCATCAGCACGGGCCACCCGGTATTAACGAGATCGCCCACGTGACGCAACAGCAGCAGCCCGTGAAACGTGTTCTTGCCGAAGTCGTGGGTCGGGTCGATCAGCACCCGGTCGCGGGCCACGCCGCACGCCACCGCCCGCTCGGCGGCGGCGGTGACCTGGGCGATGACGTCGTCGACCACGCCGCGGGTGGTGGTCCCGTAGTTCACCCGGAACGGGCGGGTGCGCGGCAGCGCGTTGCCGGTGTGCGAACACACCAGGCCGGCACCGAACTCCGCGGCCACCTCCGGCAGCGCGGGGTCGATGCCGCCCCAGGTGTCGTTGATCAGGTCCGCGCCGGCCGCACAGGCCACCTTGGCCACCTCGGCGCGCCAGGTGTCGGCGCTGATCAGCTGGTCCGGATAGGCGTCGCGTAGCCACTCGATGAACGGCACCAGCCGGGCGATCTCGGTGTCGGCGTCGACCTCTTGACCGGGGCCGGCCTTGACGCCGCCGACGTCGATGACATCGGCTCCCTCGGCAACGGCCCGGTGCACCGCCGCCCTGGCGGCCTCGTCGCTGAACGTCGCCCCCCGGTCATAGAACGAGTCCGGGGTGCGGTTGACGATCGCCATGATCAGCGCGCGATCGCCGGCGACCGGGCGGCCGCACAGAGTCGATCGGCCGGCTGGCGCCGACGGTGTCGATCGGCCGGCTGGCGCCGGCGGTGTCGGTTGCACACGTACATGGTGCCCGGTCGCCGCCGTGCGTGCGGCCCGGGGACCGCCGACGGCTTACGGGCGCTTGCCCTCGGCCACCTCGTCCGGGTACCCGTCGTAGAACGGCACGTAGCCCTCGTCGCGCCCGGCCAGCACATAGAGCGGGTCCTTGACGTCGGGCCCGTAGGCCTGTTCGCGCAGCTCCACCTTGCGGCTCTTGAAGGTCGTGGTCTGCTCGATCGACTCCACCACCCGCACGAACAGCGGCAGCGCATAGGCCGGCAGCTGCTCGTAGACGGCGCGGGCCAGCGACTTCCCGTCGAACTCGGCGCCGCCGCGCAGCTTGACCGCGGCCATCCCGGCGCGACCGCCGGTGCGCGGCACCTCGACGCCGAACACCGTGCAGTCCTCGACGGAGTCGTCGGACGCCAGCGCCGCCTCGACCTGCGTGGTGGCCACGTTCTCGCCCTTCCAGCGGAAGGTGTCGCCGAGCCGGTCGACGAACGCGGCGTGCCCCAGACCCTGCGGGCTCATCACGTCGCCCGTGTTGAACCAGCAATCACCCTCGCGAAAAGCGTTGCGCACCAACTTCTTTTCGCTCGACTCGGGGTCGGTGTAGCCGTCGAAGGGCTGCAGCCGGTTGACCGGACTGAGCAACAAACCGGGCTCTCCGGCCGGCACGCGACGCACCCGCCCGTTCTCGTCACGCAGCGGGGCGCCGGTGTCGGGGTCGTACTCGACGTAGGCCAGCGGCATGGGGAAGATGCCGGTGGAGCGGGGCACGTTGAAGACGTTGATGAACGCGGCGTTGCCCTCGCTGGAGGCGTAGAACTCGCACACCCTGGCGATGCCGAACCGCTTGGTGAACTCATCCCAGATCTCGGGGCGCAGGCCGTTTCCGGCGATCACCCGCACCTTGTGCGCGCGGTCGGTGGGCTTAGCCGGCTGGTTGAGCAGGTACCGGCACACCTCGCCGATGTAGATGAACGCCGTGGCCTCGTTGGCGATCACTTCGTCCCAGAACTTCGACGCCGAGAACGACTTGCCCAGCGCCAGCGTCGCCCCCGAGTTGATGACCGACGACAGCGCCACCGTCAGCGCGTTGTTGTGGTACAGCGGCAGGCAGCAGTAGAGGGTGTCGGAGCTCTTCAGCCGCAACCCGATACCGCCGAACGCGGCGAGCGCCTTGAGCCACCGCAGGTGTGTCATGACGCTGGCCTTGGGGAAACCCGTTGTGCCCGAGGTGAAGATGTAGAAGGCGGTGTCCCTGGCATGCACCGCCGACGCCGAAGCCGGGTTGGTGGCCGGGGCGCTCACCGCGAACCGCTCCAGGTCCTCGACGGTCAACGTCTCGGTGCTGCCCGCGCCGCCGCACTCGGCGACCGCGCTGACCAGGTCGGCCTCGGCGATGAGCACCTTGGCGTCCAGTAGGCCGAGGCTGTGCGCGAGCACCTCGCCGCGCTGGTGGTAGTTGAGCATCCCGGCAACCGCGCCGCATTTGACCGCGGCCAGCATGGCCAGCACGGTGTTGGGCGAGTTGCGCAGCATGATGGCGACGACGTCGCCTTGGCCGACACCCCGCGCGGCCAGCACGGCGGCATACCGGTTGGCGGCGGCGTTGGCGTCGCGGTAGGTCAGTTGCTGATCGCCCATGCGCAGGAAGATCCGGTCGCCGTAGCGGGCGGCCCGGTCGGCGAACACCGTGCCGATCGATTTCTTGGAGCCCGGCTGGGCCAGCAGCCCGGTCATCGCGCCGCGCACGATCACCGGCAGGTCGGCCAGCACGGCCGGCGCCCGCATTGCGACGTCGGTCAGTTTGACCGCCGTGCGCGCTCCCCCGTCACGATCGGACACGTGATCCCCTCGATTCGTTTCCAAAGTCAAGCTCGGCGGACAGCCTAGTAGGGGTGGCAAACCGGGGGCGGCCTCAGCCGGGCGCGCACGCTTCCAGCGCCGCACTCACCTTGTCGACCAGCGTCAGTCGGTCCATCGCCGCCTGGGAGACGTAACCGCTGTCCAGCAACGCGCACAGCCAGGTCCACAGCCCCTCGTAGTGGCCGAAGGGATCCAGCAGCACGATGGGTTTGTCGTGCAGGCCGAGGAAGGCCGTCGTCCACGCGTCGAGCAACTCGTCGAGGGTGCCGATGCCGCCCGGCAGGACGACGAACGCGTCGGCACGGTCTTCCATGGCCTGCTTGCGCTCGTGCATGGTGTCGCTGACGATCAGCTGGTCGGCTTCGTCGTCGGCGATCTCGCGGCGCATCAGGATTTTAGGGATGACGCCGACGGTGCGGCCGCCGCGGGCGCGCGCCGCGGTCGCGACCGCACCCATCGCCGACACCCGGCCGCCGCCCCACACCAGCGTCCAGCCGCGCTCGGCGATCGCCTCGCCGAGTTCCGTAGCGACGCCGAGCAATTCGGGGTGTTGCGGGCCGGATGCGCAGTACACACACACCGACCACTCGCCTGATGAATCGCGTTCGCCGGGCATATCCGCTAAAGGTAGACCAACGGCCCGACACCCGTCATATCTGGGCCTTTCGCCCTGCCGCGCGGGTCGCACGCCATAAAATTCGGCGGTGCCGATTCGATGGAACGTCCCCCAACATGCGACGGCCTCGGAGCGGCTCGATGCGGCCTTGGCCGGCGGCGCCCGCGGAGCGGTGGTGGTGGGGCCCGACGGCGTCGGCAAATCCACCCTCGCCCGGGTGGCCGCCGAGCGTTTTGCCGAGCGCAATCCCAGCACGCTCATCCGCTGGGTCACCGGCACCCCCACCGAACGCGCGGTCCCGTTCGGGGCGTTCAGCCACCTGGTGGAGATCACCGACCTCGGCAAGCCCGCCGCGCTGCTGCGGGCCGCCCGGGCATCGCTGGGCGGTGACGACCTGCTGCTCGTCGTCGACGACGCCCAACACCTGGACGTGCTGTCGGCCACCGCGCCGTCACCGGCGAGCGCGGTCAGATTGGTGACCGAGAGCGGCTCGGCGACGGCGAGGTACTCCAGCACCGACCGCGCCGCGGCGGGCAGCTCGGCGAGGAAGGTATCGATCTGCGCCGGGGCGCTCGCCCCGCCCGGCGGCTCGATGTCGATCCGGGTGAGCAGGTCGTCACCCCACAGCGCCGCGATCGCCTCGGGAGCGGAGTCGGCGCGGGCGGTGACGATGAGCCGTCCGGCGCCGTCGCGCGCCAGCTGGTAGACGAGGGTGGCCGACAGCACGTCCAGGTGTTGGGCGTCGTCGACGACGAGCAGCAGGTCGTCACCGCCCAGCGATGCCCGGGCG
>NZ_LZLL01000414.1:0-520 GCF_001669335.1 Mycobacterium sp. 1245852.3
TGCAGCCCGGTGTCGACGTGCAGCCTCCCGTCGACACCGGGGAGGCCTACGGGCTGAGCCCGGCCAGCCTCACCGTCCCGACCGGCTTGCCCTGCTGCAGGATCGCGGCGGCGGCCGACCAGCGCGCCAAGAGGGTCTGCAGGTCGGTCCGGCCCGCGCCCTCGGCCAGCGAGAACGACATGAACATGGCGTAACGCTGTGGGGGCGTGTCGATTCCACCCTGGTGCGGCTGACCGTAGAAGGGGTAGCTGCGGCGCAGATCGACGGTGTCGTCGTCGTCACCACGCTGTCCCGCCGCCATGGCGTGGCCGGCGAAGCCGCCACCCATGGCACCGATGGCGGCACCGCCGAGCCCGGCCAGCATGGCGCCGCCGAGCGCGCGCCGGCGCGATACCGTGGCGGAGTCCGCCGGTGCCCCAGCGTCGTTCGTGGCGCCGTCGGAGGGTGGGGAGATGTCGTCGGTCACGATCAACCGGCCGTAACGACTTTTTGGGCGACGGTCGACAGGCTCTGGTGCAGC
>NZ_LZLL01000415.1:0-2084 GCF_001669335.1 Mycobacterium sp. 1245852.3
GGCCGCCAGTGGCCAGTTCACCTATCACCAGATCGCCGACCAATTGGCCTATGTGGTGAATCTGATCTTGCCCGGCCCCGGCGAGACAAACCAGGAGACACGAACCTAAATGACCGTCCATGTGGGCGACCACGAGCTGGTCCTCGACCCCTACGACTACGACTTCCACGAAGATCCGTACCCGTACTACCAGCGGCTGCGCGACGAGGCCCCGCTGTATCGCAACGACGAGCTGAAGTTCTGGGCGTTGTCGCGCCACCAGGACGTGCTGCAGGGATTCCGCAACAGCACAACGCTTTCCAACAAGTTCGGCGTTTCGCTGGACCCCGCCTCGCGCGGCCCGCACGCCAGCAAGACGATGAGCTTCCTCGCGATGGACGATCCCGCCCACCTGCGGCTGCGCACCCTGGTCTCAAAGGGCTTCACGCCCAGGCGGATTCGCGAACTCGAGCCGCGGGTCACCGAGATCGCGACGCAGCATCTCGACACCATGATGGAAAAGGCGCAAGGCGGCACCGTCGACTACGTCGACGAGTTCGCCGGCAAGCTGCCGATGGACGTCATCTCCGAGCTGATGGGTGTCCCCGAGCCGGATCGGGATCAGGTACGGGCCTGGGCCGACGGGGTGATGCACCGCGAGGAGGGCGTCACCGACGTGCCGCCGGAGGCCGTCGAAGCCTCCCTCAACCTGATCGTCTACTACCAGCAGATGGTGGCCGAGCGGCGCGAGCAGCTGACCGACGACCTGACCTCCGCGCTGCTGGAGGCCGAGATCGACGGCGACCGGCTCACCGACGACGAGGTCCTCGGCTTCATGTTCCTGATGGTGATCGCCGGCAACGAGACCACCACCAAACTGCTTGCCAATGCCGCGTTTTGGGGTCACAAGAACCCGGATCAACTGACGCCGGTCTACGAGGACCTGACGCGGGTGCCGCTGTGGGTGGAGGAGACCCTGCGCTACGACACCTCCAGCCAGATCCTGGCTCGTACCGTGTCCGGGGAGCTCACCCTGTATGACACCACCATTCCCGAGGGCGACGTCCTGCTGCTGTTGCCCGGGTCCGGGCACCGCGACGAGCGGGTCTTCGACAACCCTGACGACTACCTCATCGGGCGCGAAATCGGGCCCAAACTATTGAGTTTCGGTAGCGGCGCACACTTTTGCCTGGGCGCGCATCTAGCGCGGATGGAAGCCCGGGTTGCGCTCACCGAGTTGTTCAAGCGAATCCGCGGCTACGAGGTGGACGAGGCCAACGCCGTCCGCGTCCACTCGAGCAATGTCCGCGGATTCGCTCACCTACCAATGAGCGTGGAGGTCCGCTGAATGCCCCGCTTTGAACCCTTGCCCGAACGCCGGCCCGCGATCGTGGCCGGCGCTTCCTCCGGCATCGGAGAGGCCACCGCCATCGAGCTCGCGGCGCACGGCTTCCCGGTCGCGCTGGGCGCCCGCCGGGTGGAGAAGCTCGAGGACATCGTCGGAAAGATCAACGCCGACGGTGGCGAGGCGGTGGGATTCCATCTGGACGTCACCGACCCGAACTCGGTGAAATCTTTTGTGGCACAGTCGACCGACGCGCTCGGCGACATCGAGGTGCTGGTGGCCGGAGCGGGTGACACCTACTTCGGCAAGCTCGCCGAGATCACTACCGACGAATTCGAGTCGCAGCTGCAGATCCACCTGGTCGGCGCCAACCGGTTGGCCACCGCGGTGTTGCCCGGCATGCTCGAGCGACAGCGCGGCGACCTGATCTTCGTCGGATCCGACGTCGCCCTGCGTCAGCGCCCGCACATGGGTGCCTACGGCGCGGCCAAGGCCGCGCTGGTCGCGATGGTCACCAACTTCCAGATGGAACTCGAGGGCACCGGCGTGCGGGCCTCGATCGTGCACCCCGGCCCCACGAAGACGTCGATGGGCTGGAGCCTGCCGGCCGAGAAGATCGGGCCGGCGCTGGAGGACTGGGCCAAGTGGGGCCAGGCCCGCCACGACTACTTCCTGCGCGCGGCGGACTTGGGACGCGCCATCACGTTCGTCGCCGAGACGCCGCGCGGTGGCTTCATCGCCAACATGGAGCTTCAGCCCG
>NZ_LZLL01000416.1:0-24947 GCF_001669335.1 Mycobacterium sp. 1245852.3
ATCACCGATGCTGTGCGGACGGCCCGGGTCGACCTCGATCGCCTCCTGCACCTCGCGGATGGAATCCCGTCTGGCCCTCGGCATCCACACCGGCGCCGCGAACTGCGTCTGGCCGCCCGGTCGGCGCAGATACAGCACCAGCCAGCGGGCGACCGTTTGCGCGACCTCGGTGCCGTGGTCGTCCTCGATCAGCGCCAGCGCCAGGTCGATGCCGGCGGTGACGCCCGCGGCGGTCCACACGGTCTGCGAGCTCCGCACGAAGATCGGGTCGGCGTTGACCTCGATCGCGGGGAATTGGGCCGCCAACCGTTCGGCGAAGGCCCAGTGTGTGGTCACCCGCTGCCCGTCCAGCAACCCCGCCTCGGCCGCGAGAAACGCACCGGTGCACACCGTCACCATGCGGCGGGCCTGGCCGGCGACGGCCTTGATCCAGGCGACGAGCTCGGCGTCGGCGCGTGCCTCGTCCACGCCGGCACCGCCGGGCAGCACCACTGTGTCGATCGGGTCGGCCGGGTCCGGCAGCGGCGTCGTCACGAAGGCCAACCCGGTCGCCGTGGCTATCGGTTGGCCGCCGACCGAGGCGACAGCGACCTCATACCCGCCGCCGGTCAACATCGATGCGCTGGTGAACACGTCGTATGGGCCCACCACATCGAGCGCCTGCACACCGGGGAAGCCGGCGATCACCACCTTGCGAGGCATGGATTCAGTGTTGGCCACGCCGGGGCACGTCGTCTACGCCATGCACCCCACCAATTAGGACATGGGACCTGCCCCGTGGCGGCCGCGACGGCCTTGGCAGACTGGTGCCCATGGCACAGATAACGTTGCGTGGAAACCCGATCAACACTGTCGGCGAGCTGCCTGCCGTCGGATCCAAAGCCCCGGCCTTCAGCCTGGTCGGCGGCGATCTGGCCGCGGTCAGCAGCGAGCAATTCGGCGGTAAGCCCTTGGTGCTCAACATCTTTCCGTCCATCGACACGCCGGTGTGCGCGACCAGCGTGCGGACCTTCAACGAGCGGGCCGCCGGCGGCGGGGCGACCGTGGTGAACGTCTCGAAGGACCTGCCGTTCGCGCAGGCACGGTTCTGTGGCGCCGAGGGCATCGAGAACGTCAAAACCGCGTCGGCGTTCCGGGACAGCTTCGGCGAGGACTACGGCGTCACGATCACCGATGGCCCGATGGCCGGACTGCTCGCGCGCGCCATCGTGGTGGTCGGGGCCGACGGCAACGTCGCCTACACCGAGTTGGTGCCCGAGATCGCGCAGGAGCCCAACTACGACGCGGCTCTGGCGGCCGCGGGCTGATCCGCGCCCGCTGCCAGTCAGGCCTGTTCGAGTTCGGCCCGCCCCACGCGCTGCGACGTGGCCGCCAGCACCTCGCGGCAGCCTCGCCACATCTGCTCGATGATGTCGGCGGCCGGGGGCAGGTCCTCGATGCGCCCGGCCACCTGGCCGGTGTTGGCGACGCTGGCGTCGAGGTCGCCGTCGAAGTAGAGCCGCTGCACGCCTTGTAGGGCCGCGGCGCCCGCTTCGGCGGACGTCGCGGCGTCGAGCCGCTCGGCGGCGGGCGTGCGGATGACGCGCATCATCCGGTTGCCGTCGAGGGGGAGCAGCACCGTGCCGGTCTCGTCGGCGTCGACGACCGCTTGCTTGAGGTTGCCGTGCACCGGCGAGTCGGCGGACGCGAGCAGCCGGGTGCCCATCTGCACCGCGTCCGCGCCGAGGACGAAGGCGGCCGCCATGGACCGCGCGTCACAGATCCCGCCCGCGGCCACGATCGGGACGTCGACGTGGGCGGCCACCAACGGCAGCAGCACCATGGTCGAGGCGCCGAACCGATTCTTGAATCCGCCTCCTTCGACGCCTTCGACCACCAGCCCGTCCACGCCGGCATCGACGGCCTTCTTGGCCGCGGCCAGGGTGCCTACCACGTGGAACACCGTGATGCCCGCATCGTGCAGACGTTCGGTGAAGATCGACGGGCTGCCGGCAGAGGTGGTCACGAAGCGAATGTCGTTGGCGACAAGCAAGTCCAGCATCGCCGGATCACGATTGAACAGCAACGCGATGTTCGCGCCGACGGCACCGGCGGTCAGTTCGCGCACCCGCCGCAGGTCGGCTCGTCCCTGATCCGAGGTGGTCTCGATGATTCCCAGCGCACCGGCGTTCGACACCGCAGCGGCCAGTTGGGCGCCGGCGATATAGGTCATCGGCGCCTGGATGATCGGGATGTCGATGTGCGCCAGCGCGCAGACCCGGTTGCCCGGTGGACCGGGTTCGGCGGTGGTCATCGGTCCCGCGGATCGACGAGGTCGCGGAAGCTTTCCGACCGCTGAACCGATGCGCCCAGGCTTCGCACCCGGTCGGTCAGCGCGCGGTCGGATGTCACCACGCGAATGTCGTGCGGCGCGGCGTCGGCCGCGACCAGCCGGACGATCTCGTCGTCGGCCGAATTGGCGGCCGCCCTGGGTGCGTGCGCTATCTCGATCACCGATGACGTGATGGCGCTCGACGGCGGTCGCTCAAAAACCACCGTCACCGTTTCTCCTTGCCGCGACGCCCATCGATTCAGCCTTTCCACCAAGGTGACCATCGCACCGTTGCGGTCCTTCCACCAGCCATCGGGACGGCTTCCGATCACATTCATGCCGTCGACAATCCAGCGCACCACCCACACGGTAAACGACCTGTCACGACGGGTGATTTCGTTCGCAAAACCGGGAGTGGTTGATACGGTCACCCCCATGACCTCGATCGCCGACACAACAGACCGGGTGGTGGCGCTGGCCCGCGGTATGCGGGACCTGGTGCAGTCCGAAGCCGCCGAATCGGAGCGGCTGCGCACGCTGTCCCCGGCGATCGTCGATGCGATGTGGGCCAGCGGGCTGATGTCGGCGTTCAACCCGGTGGCGGCCGGTGGCGTCGAGCCGTCGTTCACCGAGATGATCGAGACCTGGATCGAAATGGCTTGGCAGGATGGGTCATTCGGTTGGGTGGGGATCGCCAATCTGCCCTCGTCGTTCGCCGCGGCGGCATACCTGCCCGACGACGGCTTCGCCGAGGTGTTCACCGCGCACGACAACCGGGTCACCCTGGGCGGCCAGTTCTTCCCCAACGGACAGGGCGCCGCCGGCGACGGTGGCTACCGGGTGAGCGGCGCGTGGAACTTCGGCTCGGGCATCGGGCACGCGGAATATGTTGCCGCCGGGTTCCTGCCGATGGACAACGGCGAGATGCGCTGGATCAGTGAGGGTTTCCCCGAGATGCGGGTCGCCGTCATTCCGCGCGACGAGATCAGCTTCAACGACGGCTGGTTCGTGCAGGGACTGAAGGGAACCGGTTCCTACGACTACAGCGCCGCAGACGTTTTCGTGCCCGAGAGGCGCACGTTTGAACTGTTTGTGCGGCAGCCCCACCGCGGGACGTCGCCGGCCAGCCGGATGGGACTGATGCCGGTGACCGCGGCCGGGCACGCGTCGTGGGCGCTGGGCGTGGCCAAGAGCATGCTCGACGATGTCCAAGAGCTGGCCGCGACGAAGTTCCGAATGAGCGACATGGCGTCGCTGGCCAGCCGCCCCACCTTCCAGAAGGGCCTGGCGCATCACCGCGCGGCCTGGCGCGCGGCCCGGCTGTTGGTGCTCGACGCGTTCACCGCCGCCGAGGCGGCGGTGGCATCGGGACAGGACCTCACCCCGGCGCTTCGCGCCGACATGCGGGTGGCCGCCGTCTACGCCACCGACACCGCCCGCGGCTGCGCCGAATGGGCGCATCTGGTCGCCGGGACCAGCTCGATCCGCGAGGGCAGCCGGTTGGAGCGCGCCTTCCGCGACATCTACACCGGAACGCAGCACGCCTTCATCAGCGAGAAGGTCGCCATCGACGCCGCCCAGATCTGGCTGGGCATCATCGACGACCAGCCCGGGTTGTAACCCGCCGGCGCCGGGGGCGCCGGCCAGTTGCGCACACGGCAAACCGGCGGTGGCAATGGCTGGCCCCTGAACCGATCCTCGAGATCAACCCCACCGCGTTCCTCGAGGCGGCTGACGGCAGGCGGTCAGCTGATGCGCATCAATCGCCGCCCATCGCGACGGATGAGCACAATGCGCAAAACCAGGAAATCGTCGCTTTTGGTGACTATTGACTACAACAGCGACACAGCTCTAAGCGGCGTCGTACGTTCGGATTGCACAACATATCCGAGTACGGCGCACGATTACGGAACCACTGGAAATGCACGCGGGCGCGAAGTTTATCCGCAAATGGCCGGTTCTGCCATTCATGTGCAACGTACTAAATGTCGATGTTGAAAGACAAGGAGCGAGGAAATGGTCGCATTGGGCAGCATCAACGGATGGCAACCGGCCCATGGGCCGGTAGTCACATGGACTGCCTCAGCAGTAGCGCGTGAGGCGGCTCGTACGGCACCGCGATCGGACCTGCCTGCCACTTACCAGCAGTTCCAACACGTGCGAATCGCTCACTACGCGAAGGCGATGGGCAGGCAGCTGCCCCGTTTGATGGTCGTGGCGTGGGACATCCCCGGTGTGTGTGACATCGCGGCAATGACGGCCGCAATCAATGCGCATGTTCGTCGTCACGACACTTACCACAACTGGTTCGAATTCGATAATGACGACGTGGTCCGACATGCCATCGACGACGTGGAAGCCGTCGAATTCCTCCCGGTGCAGTCCGGGAATATGGACGTGGCGCAGATAAGGGCGCATGCAATGACGACAACGCCGGAAACCCTCGAATGGGATTGCTTTACCTTCGGCGCCATCCAGCACAGCGAATACTTCACGTTCTACGCCAGCGTCGACCATCTCCACATCGACGGCATCTCCGGCAGCTTGATATTCCTCGACATTCACCTCGCCTACCAGCGCTCGCAGCTTGCCGCACCGCTCACGCTTCCCCCAGCCGGGAGCTACAGCGACTACACCATGCGCCAACACGAGCAGCTGGCCGGCCTGACCTCGTCGTCCCCGCAGGTCAAGGATTGGCTCAAATTCGCGCACGACACCGACGGTGACTGGCCGAGTTTCCCGTTGCCGCTCGGCGACACGTGGGCCAGCAACCGAGGCGACTTTCTGACTGTCGACTTGCTGGACGCGGCCCAGACAGAGTCCTTCGACACCGTCTGTCGCGCAGCCGGCGCCCGATTCAGCGGTGGAATTCTGGCCTGCGCAGCCCTGGCCGAACGCGAATTCACCGGCGCCGACACTTATTACGGATTCACGCCGTACGACACGCGGACGCCCGGCATCGACACGATGAGTGTCGGGTGGTTCGCCAGTCTCATTCCCGTGACCGTGCCGACGGGTGCCGGCTGTTTCTTCGAGTCGGCGCCGGCAGCCCAGAAGGCGTTTGACTCCGCGAAACATCTTGCCGGCGTGCCGTTGGAACGGGTCTTGGAGTTGACGACCCCGGATCAGCCGGCCATCAAGCTGCCCACGCGCCCGGCCATGATGGTGTCGTTTCTTGATTTCCGAAAGATACCGATCGCCGCATTGTGGGAAGAAACGAACTTCGGCGCCTACGGCGACAACTTGTCGCACGGCGGGATCAACATCTGGATCAACCGGCACGCGACAAAAACCACCGTGACCATCTCCTTTCCGGATAACCCGACCGCGCGCGACTCGGTACATCGTTACATCTCGGCATTGACGCAAGCATTCGCCGCCGTCGCCGAGACCACTTCGCGGTGGGCGGATGTGGTTGCAGACCACGCCAACTCGAGCCACGCCGTACCCGCAATCACCCTCTAACCCGAAGGGATAAGCACAATGACCAATGTCATCGACCTGGTGGACCAGATCCACTTCCTCGGCGAGCAGGCCACCGGAACCAGCAACGTGCTTCAATGCGTCTGGGTCTACGACCGGACCATCGACGTCGATGGTGTGCGGCGGTTTCACCACCATCTTGAGCGAGGACGGTTAGCCCGTCGCATCGAACGGTCACCGGTGCCCTGCGGCCGGCACCGCTGGGTAATGCCCGGCCGCTCATCCGGCCTCGAGATCGTCGCCCACGCCCGCTCCCGCGCCGAGTTCGACGCCTGGTTGGACGAGCAGGCCAGCACCCCGCTGGATTGCGAGCACGGACCCGAATGGCACCTCGCCGTTCTGCCGTTCGCTGAGGGCGGCGCGGGAGTCAGCCTGGTCATCTCGCATTGCCTCACCGACGGTGTCGGGCTTTGCGAGGCATTGGCGGATGCGGCCGACGGTCTGGACGACGTGATTACATGGCCCGCCGCGCAATCGCGCTCCCGGTGGCGCGCGCTTCGCGAGGACAGCCGCCAGACGATGCGCGACATCCCCGCGATCAGTCGCGCCATCACCGCAGGCACACGGACGCTACTGCGCAGCCAGAGTCGTGACGGGTCTGGCACCCCTGCACCGGATGGGACACAGCTGCCTTTCGTCGGGACTGACGAACTCGTAACTGTCCCGACGGCAACGGTATTCGTCGACGCGCAGGAGTGGTACGGACGCGCACAGACGCTCAGGGGAACTGGCAACGCATTGCTTGTGGGACTGGCGGCACGCCTGGCCCACCGAATGGGGCGGGTCGCAGCCGACGGTTCGGCGGTGGTGGCAATACCCGTCAACGACCGCGTGCCCGGTGATACCCGCGCCAACGCGATCACCGGTATCGACATCACTGTCGACCCGCTGTCAGCGGCGACGGACCTTCAGGAGATCCGCGCCGCAACCAAGCACGCGCTGACCCACCGCCAGGAGGTGCCCGACGAACGGTTCGCGCTGCTGCCCATCGTTCCCCTGCTACCGAAGTGGTTGGTAAAGCGAATGATCGGCCTGGCCGTTGGCAATACGACCACCGCGTCGTCCAACCTCGGAGTCGTCAACCCGGCCGCCAACCGGCCAGACGGCACCGACGCCGACTACTTCGCCATGAAGATGCGTTACCCCAGCATGACCAAGGCGACGATGCACCATACCGGCGGGCTGCTCAGCTTGCTCTCCGGCATAACACACGGACGGGTCTTCGTCTCCGTCGTTGCATACCAACCTGGAAACATGACAGACGAACTGCAGCAGATGATTTCGGACACGCTGAGCGACTTCTCGCTCACCTGCACCACGAACTGGCGAAGCCCCGAAGTCGTGGCCGCCGGATAGACGCCGGTAAAAGGCCACCCACGAAAGCGGCATCAGAAGCCGCCCCCTCGACCGCACCCACACGAATGAAGGTTGGCCATGGCCACGCAATCGATCACCCCCAAGGTCTCGACAGGCAGCGACGCGTTTGCTGTGCTGGGCCGCCTCATCAGCCGTGCACCTTGGCTCGTGATCGCCGTCTGGCTCGCGGCAGTCGGCGTTCTGGCGGTGGCCTTCCCCTCCCTGACGAAGGTGGTGGAAAATCAAACCGTTCAGGCACTTCCGGCCAAAGACCTGGCGGCGGCCGACCAGATGGCCAAGGATTTCGGTGAATCCGCGCAGAACATCCTGATCGTCGTGCTCACCGATGGCAACGGGCTGACACCCGCCGACGAGGGGGTCTATGGCAGGCTGGCCGCCAGGTTGCGCGCCGATACCCGCGATGTGGCCGGCGTGCACGACCTCGTCACCATGCCCGCTCTGCGCCCTTCGATGGTCAGTGCCGACAACAAGGCGTTCTACCTTGCGGTGGACCTCAAAGCGCCCGCGGGCTCCCCGGAGTCCTCTCAGGCTTATCAGCGGATCGCAGCAGTCACCGAACGCTCCGCCACGGGCTCCGCGCTGACCGCGCAGGTGACCGGACAAGCCGCCGTCGTCGGTGACATGTCAATCGTGACGGCCCACGACATGCACTTGATTGAAATCGCCACCGCCGCACTGGTGCTCACCATCCTGTCGGTGATCTATCGGCGCCCGGTCACCGTGTTGGTGCCCTTGCTCACCATCGGATTTTCGGTGGCCTCGGCCCAGGGCATAGTGTCCGCGCTGAATCAGCTGGGGTTAGGTGTGTCCGCACCGACGATCGCATTGATGACCGCGATGATCGTCGGCGCCGGCACCGATTACGCCGTTTTCTTGATCAGCCGTTACCACGAGTACCTGCGGTCGGGTGCCGACTCCGACCTCGCAGTACAGAAAGCATTGACCTCCATTGGCAAGGTCATTGCCGGCTCGGCGGCCACGGTCGCCCTCACTTTTTTGGGCATGATCTTCACCCGCCTACCCGCGTTCACAACTGTTGGCCCGGCACTTGCTATCTCGATCCTGATCGCCTTTCTCGCCGCGATCACGTTGTTGCCCGCCACGCTCGTCCTTGCAGGCCGGCGCGGTTGGGTGGCGCCCCGAAAAGCTCTGACTGGCCGGCTGTGGCAGAGGTCAGGCGTGCTGATCGTTCGCCGGCCCAAGATGCATCTCCTGATCAGTCTGGCACTGCTGGTCGCGCTGGCCTCCTGCGCCGCCTTCCTATCACCCACCTTCAACGACCGTATGCAGCTGCCGCAGTCGGCACCGAGCAATGTCGGCTTCACGGCGATGGAACGTCATTTCGCGACCAGTGCACTGCTGCCGCAGTACATCTACGTGCGCTCGCCACGCGACCTCCGTACCCCACAAGCCTTGGCCGACCTGGAGCAGATGGCCCAACGCGTTTCGCAGCTGCCCGATATCGCCGCGGTGCGCGGCGTCACGCGACCCAACGGCCAACCGCTCGATCAGACAAAACTGAGTTTTCAAGCCGGACAGGTAGGCACCAACCTCGAGAATGCCTCAACCCAAGTCTCCGGCAGAAGCGACGACCTCGACGCATTGACCGCTGGCGCGGACAAACTGGCGGCAAGTCTCGGCCAGGTTCGCGACCAGACCCATATTGCTGCCAGGCCAGCAATGGAACTCGGCACGACCTTGAACCAGGTGCGACAGCAGCTGGTCGCCGCGTCGCAGTTCTTGGACACCCTGCATGGGCTGGCGAACACCGGGTCCGCCGCGCCGCTGGTCGACGGTGCCGTTGACGCGGTCGGCCCCATGATCGACGCCTTGAACGTGAGTCCGCAATGCAATGCAGACCCTGCGTGCACTGCTGGCCGCGCGCAACTGCAACAGCTAGCCCCGGCGCGAAACGGCGGTACGTTGATTGCGCAGATAGTCCCTGTGGTGCAACGGCTCGCGACGATGATGCAGCGGCTGAGCGCACTGTTGGCGGCGGCAGGCAATACCGACGTGCCCCAACGGTTGGTTCGGCTGCAACAAGGTGCCGACGCGCTCGCCGACGGGAGCCAGCGGCTGGACCAGGGAGTGCGCACACTCGTCGAACAGACCAAGAAGATGGGCGTCGGAATGAACCAGGCGGCCGACCTGCTGCTCTCGATGAATCGTGACGCGTCGCAAACCGCCATGGCGGGCATGTACATCCCGCCCAAGGTGATCACGTCGGACGACTTCAAGAACGCCGCGAAGATGCTCATCTCGGCCGACGGGCGTTCGGTGCGCTTCATCGTCGAGACGAAATTCGATCCGTTCAGCACAACCGCAATGGATCAGGTGGCGTCGATCCTCAATACTGCTCGCGGCGCCCAGCCCAATACCTCACTCGCGGATGCATCGATATCGGTCGTCGGCACCACCGCGATGTACAGCGCGATGCGGAGCTACTTCAACGACGACGTTCGTCTGATCGTCATCGTGACGCTCGCGGTTGTCTTCTTTATCCTCGTCGCACTGCTGCGCTCCATCGTGGCTCCGCTGTATCTTATTGCCTCCGTGGTGATCTCGTTTCTATCGGCGTTGGGCGTGGGAGTCGTCGTCTTCCAGTTCGTGCTCCATCAGGCCATCTATTGGAACGTGCCGGCCATGGCGTTCATCGTGCTGGTCGCCGTCGGAGCGGACTACAACCTGCTCTTGATCTCACGAATTCGCGAGGAGTCAGCCTCGGGCGTCCAAAGCGGAGTCATCCGTGCCGTTCGTTCGACCGGTGGTGTCATCACCTCGGCCGGCATCATTTTCGCGGCCTCGATGTTCGGGCTCCTATTCGGCAGCCTGTCTTCCATGGTGCAAACCGGGATGATCATCGGTGTAGGGCTGTTGGTCGACACCTTTGTGGTGCGCACCATTACGGTGCCGGCTCTGGCGGCAATGCTCGGCCGGGCGAACTGGTGGCCCGGCAAGGCGATCACTCAGCGGGGTAGACGCCTTCGTCGCTTGTCGATCGCTACGAATTCCTGCTCGGGTCGTCCCGTGGCTCCGTAACGCAGGCCCACGGTGAGGTCACCGGTGCTGGCCAACGCCGCCAGATACCGTTGGGCGGTTGCCCTCGATATCCCGATCGCAGCAGAAACTTCCGCCGCCGACATCGGCTTGTTCGATGTTCCTAAGGCTTGCAGCACAAGCTGTTTGGTGGAGGAAGCCGCTAGGGTGGCCGGCTGGGAGGGAGCAATCCTCGGGCGCAGCGCGTCGAGTGCCGCGTCCACGTCGCTGGAGCTCAGATTGGGGCTGGAAAGGATTTTGCGGTACCGCGCATAGCCGGCCAGCCGCGCGGCGAGGTCTGTGGTCGCGAACGGCTTCACGAGATAGCTCAAAGCTCCGGCCGACATGGCTGCTCGGATCGTGGCGGCCTCGGTTGCCGCCGTCAGTACCATGCTGTCGCCGCGTAATTCACGGACAAGATCAATTCCGGACCCGTCGGGTAGGTAGACGTCCACCAACGCAAGATCGACGGCGTCGGCCTTGCGCGCGGCGTCGAGCGTGTTGACGGTGGCGACCACCGTGAAGCCGCCAAGCGTATTGACGACCTCCGCGTGCATATTGGCGACGCGGAAGTCGTCATCGACGACCAGCACCGTCAGGTCTGCGTCGCCCATTGCGCCTCCTCTACCATCACGCCTGGCAGTCGAGCGATGAACTCCGCGCCCTGCAGCTGCATCTCGGTGTTCCCGGGACTGGCCAGCCATAGATCGCCACCCAGCGAGCGGCTGATCTGACGCGACAGCGCGAGCCCGATACCCCGGCCGCCCGGGATGCCGGAGTCCGGCTTGGTCGTCCTGCCCTCGGTGAACAGATCGCCAACGAACTCGGGCGCGACGCCGTCGCCGCTGTCGGCCACCGTGACATGCAGCGTCGAACCGTCCTGCAATAGCTCGACTTCCACTTCTCTGGGCTCGGTATCGCTCACCCGAGCGGCATCGATGGCGTTGTCCAGCAGGTTGCCCACCACGGTGGTGACATCGACTGGCAGCACGAGCCGGCCTGACACCCAGGTGTTCTCACCGATCTTCAGCGTCACGCCGGCTTCGCGCGCGGCCGCAGCCTTGGCCGCCAAAAAGGCCTGCAGGTACGCATCGCGGATCGAGTCGATGCCCGGTAGCGCGGATCCCAACGGACCGGAGCCGAGAAGCTCTTCCAGATATTGCAACCCCTCGTCGACATGGCCGCCGTGCAACAGCCCGTTCAGTAGGTGCAGACGGTTGGCGAACTCATGGCGCTGTGCGCGCAGCACGGTGCTCATCACCTGCACCGCGTCGAGTTGCCGCGTCAGTGATTCGACATCGGTTCTGTCCCGCACCACCAGCACGGTTCCCAGTTCGCGTCCTTCTCGCAATACCGGCCGCGCAGAGACCACTACGATGCGACCACCGACATTGGCCAGCGTTGGCGCCGAATCGGCCGCTTTGAAAACGTCACGGACCCGTGGGGTCAACCCGATGTCGTCGACGGAGCCGCCTGTGTCGCTACCGATCTCGAGAAGCCGGCACGCCTCATCGTTGACGAAGGTGATGTTCCAGGAGGTGTCGGCTGCCAGCACGCCCTCGCCGATGCCTTGCAGCACCGCCGCCTGGCTGCGCACCAGCTCGACGATCTCGGCCGGCCGCAAACCCAGCGTCAGCCCTCGCCAACGCCTGGCCAGCAACACGGAGCCGACCACACCGACCACCAGGAGAACTCCTCCCATCGCGGCCAGCACGCGCAGATTGCCAGAAAACTGTTCATCGAACGCCCTCGTGGAGATGCCAACGCCGACGAAACCCAGCACACGATCAGAACCCGCGTCCAGCACCGGAACCCTGGCAACTATCGACCGGCCGTAGACCGTGATTTCATGAAATGTCTCCTCGCGCCCGGCAAGGGCCTGCGTGATATCGCTACCGACCATCCGGGCCAAATTGTGCCGATCGGGAGAGGCGAGCCTGACGCCACGCATGTTGGCGATCACCACAAACGACACGTGCGTGCGCTGTTCGACGTGTGACGCAACGCTTTGAATTGGACCGACCGCAAGTTCGTCGACCAGTGCAGGGCTTGCGGTCAACGGGGTGTCGTTGTAGCGGGAGATGTTGTTGATGACCGTCGGGGAAGAGGCCACTACCCGAGCTATATCCAAGGCGTGAACGCCATACTCGACGTCTAGACGGTGACGGTTGAATGCGGCGAACAAACCAAACGCGACGATCAACGTCAGCGTCACCACAACGAGCTGCACCAGCAGTACCTGGGTGCCGAGTCGCAGGTCGATGCGGCCTGTGGCGGCCATGCAAAGACCCTATCGCTCTCGTGAGCAAAATGCGCGAAAGTTCACGACGTGGGGCCGCAACCACCCCAAACAAGGGTGGACGGTTATGCAACATCCAGTTTCGTCACCGCATACCATTGCGCCCATGCGCGGCGCAAAAATCCTGATCACCGGCCCGACCGGTCAAATCGCCACCCCGATCGCCCGGGCGCTTGCCGGCGACAACGAGGTCTGGGGGATCGCCCGTTTCACCGACACCGCCGCGCGTGAAGGCCTCGAGAAGGCCGGAATCCGTTGCGAGAAGGTGAATCTCGCGGCCGGCGACTTCACCGGTGTGCCAACCGATTTCGACTATGTCCTCAACCTGGCGGTGGCCAAGAGCGGAAGCTGGGACAAGGACCTTGCGGCCAACGCGGAGTCGGTCGGCCTGCTGATGGCCCACTGTCGCACCGCAAAGGCCTTCCTGCATTGCTCGTCGGCGGCCGTCTACGACCCGCCGGACGACGAGCCGCGCAGCGAGCGGTCCGCCCTGGGCGACAACCACAAGCCACTCTTTCCGACCTATTCCATTTCCAAGATCGCCGGGGAAGTGGTGGCCCGGTCGGCGGCTCGCATTCTCGGCCTGCCCACCACGATCGCGCGGCTCAACGTTCCCTACGGTAACAACGGTGGTTGGCCGTTCTATCACATGGAGATGATGCTGGGCGGCATCCCGATTCCCGTCCCGCCCGGTGAGCCCGCGCGCTACAACCCCATTCACGAGGACGACATCATCGCCACCATCCCCAAGCTGCTCGAGGCCGCGTCGGTCCCGGCGACCACGGTCAACTGGTGCGGAGACCAGACCGTCAGCTTGCAGGAGTGGTGCGACTACCTCGGGTCCCTAATCGGCGCCGAACCGGTCTTCGAGCCGAGCGAGCAAGCGCTACGCGGCAATCCCACCACCATCGACCGGATGCACGAGCTCATCGGCGGCACCTCGGTCGACTGGCGCGACGGAATCCGTCGCATGGCGGCCAAGTACCACCCGGAGCTCGTTGGCGTCTAACCGGTTGCGGCACAACATTATCGGCGAACACATCAGGCTCGGCCCCGGATAAGCCGGGCCGCGGCCTCCACCGCGGCGGCGCGGCGGCGTGCGATGACGTCCGCGTCCGTGGTCGCCGCGTCGGGGTCGGGCCAGTGGGCCCAGGCCAGCCCGATGCCGAACAGCAGCACCAGCAGCTGCCTCGGGTCCCACGACGGATCGACGTGACCGTCTAGGCGGGCGCGTTCCAGCGCCGCGACCGCCCTGTCGGGCGGGGACTCGCCGTCGAACTCGGGCTTGTCGAGCGGAAAGCCCTCCAGCCGCGCCCAGGTGATCATCCGCAGGTGTTCCGGCCGGTTCTGGGCGAGATCGAAAATGTCACCGACGAACTCGGGGACCGCGTCGGGGCGCACCTGAACGGCGCGGAAGAACTCCGCGCCGTCAGCGGCGACCACATCGCGGAACAGGGTCTCCTTGTCGCCGAAATGCGCGTACAAACGTTCCTTGCTGGCACTGGCGGCCCGCGCGATGCGGTCGATCCGGGCGCCCGCCAATCCGTATTGCGCGAATTCCGCGCGAGCGGCGGCGAGAATTTCGCCGCGCAGCTCAGTGGTGGTCCTCACAGACTCATCATAGGCGGACGAACTGGTTCGTTTGTTACGGTGGTGGGAGCACACCGCAAAGCGCAAAGGAGACGGGGCGATGGGAACGGCCAGAACACTCGATCAAGCTGCGGTCGCGACGATGCCGCGGGGCGGACCCGATGCGTCGTGGCTGGATCGCCGGTTCGAGACCAATACGCCGGAGTACCTCGATCGCGAGGACGTCGCCGACGAGGTCAAGCAGAAGGTCATCGGGATGCTGGATCGCATCGGCACGCTGACCAACCAGCACGAGACGTTCGCGCGGATGGCCCTGGATGTCGTGGCCGACATCGCCAACCCCCGCGTCCTGGAACTGGGCGCGGGTCACGGCAAACTGTCCGCCAAAATTCTGGAGCTGCACCCCACGGCGACGGTCACCGTCTCGGATGTGGACGCGACCTCGGTGGCCAACATCGGCGCCGGTGCGCTCGGCGCTCATCCACGCGCGCAGGCAAAACTGATCGACGCGACGGCGATCGACGCCGCGGACGACAGCTATGACCTGGTGGTGTTCGCGATGGCGTTTCACCACCTGCCGCCGGCAGTGGCTTGTCGTGCCATCGCCGAGGCCACCCGGGTAGGCAAGCGGTTCTTGGTCATCGACCTCAAGAGGCGAAGTCCGTTGGCCACGTTGCTGTTTCCGGTGGTGACGCTGCCGGTGAACCTGGTGCTGTTGCCGTGGTCGTGGATACACCCGTGCCTGCACGACGGGTTCATCAGCGCGTTGCGGGCCTACAGCACGTCGGCGCTCGAGGCCCTCGGCCACAGCGCCGGCCCCGACATCCGGATGCAGGTGTTGGCTTCGCCGCGGCGACGCGGGATGCCGTCGCACGCCGTCGTGTTCTCGCGTCCGGAGGGACCCGCCGACCATGAGTGACGGACCCGATCTCGTCGCCATCACCGACCCCGGCGAGCGTGTCCGGGCGCTGCGCCGGGTGCTCGATGCGGTGACCGATGGGCTGCACCCCGTGCTGAACCTGTCCCGTCCGTACGTCGACGGGCTGGAGAATCTGCCGCCCGACGGGCGATTCCTGTTGGTGGGCAACCACACTCAGCTCGGCTCCGAGGTCTTTCTGATTGCGGATGCGGTGCGGCGCAGCATCGGAACGCGGGTACGGCCACTGGCCGACCGGAATTTCGGGCGGCTGCGCGGATTGCCCGCCGATCTGATGGCGGCGTTCGGCGGCGTGATCGGCGCACCCGAGAATGCGCGTGAACTGATGCGCCACGACGAAACCATCCTGGTGTTCCCCGGCGGCGGAGGCGAGATCGCGAAATTCAAAGGCGAGGAGTACACGCTGCGCTGGCAAGGGCGCTCGGGCTTCGCCCGCCTTTCGGTCGAAAATGGCTACCCGATCGTGCCGGTCGGCCTGGTCGGGGGCGACGACGTGTATCGCAGTTGGACCACCCGCGACAGCGCATACGCGAAAGTCAGTGCGGCCCTGAGCCGGCGATTGAATGGCCGGCCGGACATGGCGATGCCATGGCTGCGGGGGATCGGGCCGACGCTCATCCCGCGCCCGCAGCGGATGTATCTGCGGTTCGGCCCTGCGATCGACACCACGACGCCGCTCGGCATCGAAAACGAACCGTGGGTGGATATCGTCAGGGAGCGGGCCCGGCTGCAGTTGGAAGCCATCCTGGCCGACCTGCTCCGGCTGCGCGGGCAGGACCCCTACCGCGGGCTGAACCCGCTGGCCTGGCGCAGCGCCACAATGGCCTGAGGACGAAACACCCCGAGAGAGGTGCGCCCTCAACAGGTCGGGGTGGCAGCATCACGTAGGTGACCAACACACCGGACGCCGCGGCGCAGCGCCTGCGCACCCTGGTCCTGTTGCGCCGCGTTCGGGACCGCATCGACCGGGACTACCGGCAGCCGTTGGACGTCGAAGCGCTCGCGCGCGGGGTGCACATGTCCGCCGGCCACCTCAGCCGCGAATTCCGGCGTGCCTACGGCGAATCGCCGTATTCGTATTTGATGACGCGTCGCATTGAGCGGGCGATGGCGCTGCTGCGCCGGGGCGACCTGAGCGTGACCGAGGTCTGCTTCGCGGTCGGCTGCTCGTCGCTGGGCACCTTCAGCACCCGATTCACCGAATTGGTCGGTGTGCCGCCCAGCACCTACCGCCGCCAGGCTGCTGACGCGCTGGCGGGCATGCCGCCATGCGTGGTCAAACAGGTGACCAGACCGATCAGGAATCGAGAAGCAGCTGCCATCGGACCGCACCTAACCTGACCGCATGGACATCACCATTCACTCGAGTTTCCTTCCCCACACGGACCCGGAATCATCGCTCGCCTTCTATCGCGACGTCCTCGGCTTTGAAGTTCGTCTGGACGTCGGGAAGGGCACGATGCGCTGGATCACGGTGGGTCCGCCACACCAGCCGGACACGTCCATCGTCTTGAACCCGCCGGCCGCCAATCCGGGCATCACCGACGAGGAGCGCCGCACCATCGCCGAGATGATGGCCAAGGGCAGCTACGCCACGCTGCTGCTGGCCACCAAGGATCTCGACGGCACCTTCGAACGGCTGCAGGCCGGCGACGTCGACATCGTCCAAGAACCCACCGACCAGCCGTATGGGCTTCGCGACTGCGCCGTCCGCGATCCCGCCGGAAACCTCATCCGCATCCAGGAATCGCGCTGAGCCCATCCGCGTGCGGATGCTTGACCAGCCGTGTGCACAATGCTAAGCAAGTGCTCAGCACTGAGCGCACGGGGCGCCGGGGCGCCACGACTGGCAAGACGAAAGGGATCAGATGACGGTGCAGGCGGTATTGGACGACATTCGCAAGCGCCCCGGAACGGGGGACGTCATCGCGGTCATCGATCCCGCGACCGAGGAGACGATCACCGAGTTCACCGACTGCGGGCAGGAAGCGGTCAATGACGCAGCGGCCAAAGCGAAGGCGACCTTCGAGTCCGGCGTCTGGGCGGAGCTGCCTGGCCGCGAGCGGGCCAAGATCTTGTGGCGGATCGGCGAACTGATCGACGAGCACGCCGAGGAGTTCGCCCAACTGGACTCGCTCAACACCGGCATGCCGTTGCTGCAGGCCCAATTGCAGATGTCGACCTGCTCGGAGTTCTTCCGCTACTACGCCGGTTGGTGTTCGAAGATCAACGGCGTCGCCTACGACGTGAAGACCGACGGCATCGCCACCGACAACTACGTCAACATGCACGCCTACACGCTGAAGGAGCCGTACAGCGTTGTGGGACTGATCTTTCCGTGGAACGGCCCCATCTTCAACGCCAGCGCGAAGCTGGCACCGGCCCTGGCGGCGGGCGGCAGCCTGCTCGTCAAGCCGGCCGAGGAGACCCCGCTGTCGGCGCTGCTGCTGGACCGGCTCATCCACGAGGCCGGGGTGCCCGAGGGGGTGGTCAACCTGCTGACCGGATACGGCCACACCGCCGGCGCCGCGATCACCGCGCACCCCGATGTCGAGAAGGTGGCCTTCACCGGCTCGACCGAAGTCGGCAAGGAGATCGTGCGGGCCTCCGCCGACAACCTGAAGAAGGTCACGCTCGAACTCGGCGGGAAGTCGCCGGTGCTGATCTTCGACGACGCGAACCTGGACAACGCCATCATGATGGCGTCGCTGGGCATCTTCGTGCACTCCGGCCAGGGCTGCGTATGCGGGTCGCGCATCTTCGCCCAGCGCGGCGTCTACGACCGGGTCGTGGAAGGCATTGCGATGATGGCGAATTCGTTCAAGTTGGGCGCCCCCAGCGAGGAGGGCTGCGTCAGCGGGCCGCTGATCAGCCAGAAGCAGCTGAACCGGGTCATGGGCTTCATCGACGAAGGCCGCAGCGACGGCGTCGAGGTGGTCACCGGCGGCCACCGGCTGGACCGCAAGGGCTACTTCGTCCACCCGACGGTGCTCACCAACGTCGACACCAGCATGCGGCTCTACCAGCAGGAGATCTTCGGTCCGGTGGTCACCATCCTGCCGTTCGACGACGAAGACGAGGCGGTGGCGCTGGCCAACGACACCACCTACGGCTTGGCGGCCACCGCCTGGACGGAGAACCTCGGTCGGGCCCACCGGATCATGCGCCGACTGCAGGCCGGCAGCGTGCAGGTCAACTGCCAGCTGGTGTTCGACCACGATGTCCCGTTTGGCGGGTACAAGCAGTCCGGCTGGGGTCACGAGTTCGGCAAAGAGGGCCTCGAGATCTACCTCAAGACGAAGTCGGTCTGGGCTCAGCTCTAAAGCAATTGCGCCACAACGGAAAGGCCCGGACCCGTACCAGGTCCGGGACTTCTCCGACGGCCGTCAGACGAGTCAAGATCCCTTGTTGTAGCGGGTGAGGAATCCGACGGAGGCCACCGCGGCGGCCGTGCCGATCACACCCCACAACACCACCTGGAAGGCCATCGCGCCGAAGAACCAGCCGAAAGTCATTCCGAGGTAGAGCATCCAGATCAGTCGGTAGACGCTCCAGAGCGCAAGCAGCCCGGTGCTGATCCCGATGTACAGGCTGCGCTGCCGATCGACGCGGTTGATCTGCTCTTGGATGCTGGTCGGCACGATGTTCATTTGCTGTCTTCCTTTCCTGGGTCGCCACCTCCTTGGCGGCGTCATGGCAGCAAGTACAGCCCCGGCCCGCGGCTACCGATCCCAATCACGCGTCACCGCCCAAACCGGCCCGCCGAATCCACAGCGCGCCCTACCCTGCAGGAGGGGGCCTGACGAAGGGGTTGGCTCGATGAACGTGACGCGCTGTGTGGCCCGGATCTTCACCGTTGCCGCGCTCGCCCTGCCGACGCTGTCAACGGCGGCGGCCGGGCCCGCGGCGGCGGATCCGCCGCCCACCCAGTCGATCACGGTGATGGCCGTCGGGCCCAGCGGTGAAGCGATCAACGGCTACCACGTGGCGTCCGGGCCGGGCAACGTCGGGCAGGCGAGCGACTGCTCGGAACCGTCGCCGTCGGCGGTGGCCGACAACGTCTACTACTGTTCGCCGAGCGCGGCCGGAGCCGGCACATGCTGGCCCTCCACGCCGGGATCGCTTCTGTGCGTGGACAATCCGTGGGACATGCAAATGCACCGGGTCACCTTCGACGGTCACCTTCCGCCCGTGCACCCGACCGCCGACCCGGACCCGTTCGCGCTCACCCTCGACGACGGCACCCGCTGCCTGCTGCGCAACGGTGGCGCGTGGGGTGGGCGCGCCGATGGGTACGTCGGCGTCTACGGATGCGGCGGCGCCGGTAGTGACCTGGCCGTGCTGTGGCTGCCCAGTCAGGGTGCGGGATCCTGCATCGATCGCTCGTCGTCGGCGTGGACCGTCAAAGTCGGTCGCCTCGGCCCGCCCGACGCCGTTCTTCCACCGCCCGCCACCCGTGGGGTGACCGCCGCGTGGTTCGCGGGAGGCAGGGCCGGCCAATAGCGCGGCGCCGGTACTGCTATAACGCAACGTATGTCTGGTCCAGGGCACACGATCACCCATGTTTCCGATACCGCCCGGTGGACGGCGTTGCACCGGGCAACCGAAACGCTGCGCCCCGACGCGCTGTTCAGCGACCCGCTCGCCGAACGTCTCGCGGGAGAGCACGGCCGCGCGATCGTCGCGGGAGTTCCCTGGATGGACCGCAGCGGTTGGTGGCTGGTCGCACGGACCAAGCTCATCGACGACGCCATCGCAGCCGCACTCGCCCAGGGCTGTGACCGCGTCCTGAACCTGGCCGCCGGCCTGGACACGCGGCCCTATCGCTTGGAGCTCCCTTCCGATCTGACCTGGATCGAAGCCGACCTACCCAAGCTGCTCGCCGAAAAGACGCAAATCCTCGCCGATCAGACACCGCGCTGCCGGCTGAACCGCGTCGCGGTCGACCTCGCCGACCCACACGCCCGGGACGCCTTCCTCGACGAGGCGCTGGCCGGCGCGACGAAGGCCTTCGTGCTGACCGAGGGGCTGTCGATGTACCTGGAGGCCTCCGACGTCGCCGCCCTTTCAGGTGCGATCAAGCGACCCGAGGTCACCTGGTGGATGATCGATTTCGCCTTTCCCGGTCTCAAAGAGCGGATCAACAAGAACGTCGCCGGGATTTCGGAAAACGCACCCTTCAAGTTCGCGCCCGAAAACGGGTTGGCCTTCTTCGAAGACCTCGGCTGGCGAGCCGTCGAAGCGGAATCGCTGCTGGTGGCCGCCAAACGGTTCGGCCGACTACCGATCTTCATGCGCCCGTTCGCCTGGCTGCGATCGGATTTGCGCCGTCCGGGTGGCAGGCCGACGACGGCGGTCGCGCTGCTGACGCACTGAGGGCGCGCCGCCCTACCAGACGCGAATCCAGTCGACGAGCATGTCGGCGGGGTAGCTGCCCGGGCCCGGGTCTTCCCCGCCCGATCCGGCCACCGCCAGGTTGAAGACCGGATAGACCGTGTAGCCCGCACCGTTGAACGGCCAGTCCGGCAGCGAACTCGCCGGCACGTCGAAGTAGGGCGCGGCGCCCTCGGTGTAGTCCTTCCAGAACCGGATGCCCGCCTCGTCCCACTGCGTGCGCCAGGTATGCCAGGCGCTGTCCACCGCGATGTTGTGCGTCTTCCATTCGCCGCCGTTGGCCTTGGCGTGCACGGTGGTGGCCGACGGCCACTTGCCGTTGCCGTACCACTCCATGACGTCGATCTCGCCCTGATCGTCGTTGCCGAGCCAGTACGCGGGCCAAGCGCCCGCGGTCAGGCAGTTCAACTTGATCCGGGCCTCCCAGGTGTGGCCGACGCCGCCGCGCCACAGGCTCTGCACCTTGCCGCTGTAGTAGGTGGGGCCGTCCTTGGCGGCGCGCAGCACCAGGTTGGAATTCCCGTCCACGAACACGTTGCGGCGATCGTCGCGGTACTGCCCGATGTGCTCGGGCAGCTCCCAATAGGTCGGGTCCTTGATCGTCTCGCGGGCTTTGGCCACCGCCCACTTCGACGCGTCGGGGGCCGACCCCGCCGGACCATCGAATTCGTCCGAGAAGATGTAGTTCCCGGATTGGCCGCTGGGCGCGGCGGGCGGCGGTATCCGGCCGGCAGGCTCGTCCTGTCTGGCAGGGGAGGCCCAGGCGTTCGAGGTGGGCAGCGCTGCTGCCAGCACCCCGATCCCGGTCGTCAAGATCATGCGGCGGCGATCAATCTCCGGCATAAGCAAGGGACCCTAGCAGCCCACCGGGCACGAGGTTGAAACGGAATTCTGTCGGTGCCCGTCGCTATGGTTCTGATCGCGGTCGGACCAGCGTGGACGACAGCACGGCAGTGGCAACGGATTACGCGCGCAAATTCACGGCCAATTCTCACCTTGGCGGGTGGTTTGGTCTCAGGATTCGGCGGGCATTCTGGAATCACGATCCGATAACCACACTGTTGTAGCTTTTGCGGGTGGTACTGAGAGGAGTGACGATCGTGGCGAATACACCAGAAGGCACGGTTATTTTCCTTCAGTCCCATCCAGCATGGGCCGCCGCGCAGCGTCGCGAACGCGAACGCAATGCGGCAATGCGTCGTCATCCCTCATTTCGCGCGCGCCAGCGCGCCGCAGCGGGCAACCCGGTCGTTCCGCTGGTCCGCAACTTCAAGCTCTACTCGAGCGGCAACACCCCGGCCTGAATTCCGCCACGAATTGTGGTGGCCGCGTTTCTCATCTCTGAAAAGGCGGTCCGTGGCATTTGACGCGCAGCCATCGAATTGCGCACGCCGCTTCGGTCGCAAGTCTCAAGTCCAAGTCGAGAGATATCCGGGTGCCACTACCGTGCGTTTCCGTAGATCGGTGCGCATGCCACCGGCATTCTTTCGTATTTGAAGCCGGCCGGCCGCCGGGACCGACCAGCGACGTCAACCGCTTTTCCCGGCTGACCCCGGCTGCGGCATCGGGCATTGTCACCCGCCGCGCTCTGGGCCGAGATTGCATACAACCAGCGGCGCACGGCGATACCTTGCTGGCCATCGAACATTGACACCCGTCAAATCGGCCCTACTGTATACAAAATGGCCGTCTCGCTGGACGCGCTGTCGTCTGCCTCCGAACTCGACGACCTGCGTGACATGGTGCGCAAACTCGTGGCCAAGCGCCTTCCGCTGCACGAGACGCGGCACGTCGGTGCCGCGGCCGCACGCCGCGCGGGGTGGGCCGAGCTGGCCGAATTGGGGCTGCTCGGCATCGCGGTGCCGCAGCAGTACGGCGGCAGTGGCGCCGGGCTGTACGAACAGGCCGTCGTCTGCGAAGAACTCGCGCGGGAACTGGGCGCGGTGCCCTACCTGCCCACCGCCTGCCTGGCCGCCGAAGCGCTGCTGGCCTGCGGCGACGACGCCGTGTGCGCCGAACTGCTGCCCGGCCTGGTCGCCGGCGAGCTGACCGCCACCCTCGCCGACGGCACCGGCCACGCCGAGCGGCACGGGCCGAACTGGGTGGTGTCGGGCCAATTCCACCACGTCCCCGACGGCGCCGACGCCCAGATCGTCTTGGTCGCTGCGGACACCGGCGGGGGCACCACGCTGTACGCCGTCACCGGCTCCGACGGCGTGGACCGGGAGCGGTTGTCCACCCTGGACACCAGCCGCGGCCTCGCCAATCTCCGGCTGAGCGGCGCACCGGCCCGACAGGTCGGTGCCGTGGCGGCGGCCGAGGCGGTCCTGGCCCGGGTGCGGCTGCGCGCGACGGCGCTGCTGGCCGCCGAGCAGGCCGTGCTCGCCGAGCAGTGCGTCGCACTGACGAAGCAGTACCTGTTGGATCGGCGGCAGTTCGGCCGGCAGATCGGGGCGTTCCAAGCCCTCAAGCACCGCCTCGCGGACGCCGCGGTACGGGCCGAATTGTGCGCCGGCAGCGCCTGGTATGCCATCCGGCAGCTGGCCGGCGACGCGGCCGACGCGGACTTCGCCGTCAGCGTCGCCGCGGCCGCGTGCGGGGAAGCCGCACTGCAGAACGCCGCCGAGATGATCCAGCTGCACGGCGGAATCGGCTACACCTGGGAGCACGTCGCACATCTGTACCTGCGCCGCGCCAAGGCCAACCAGTACCTGTTCGGGACGCCGTCGGCCCACCGCCACCGGCTCGGCACGGCCGTGGCCGAAACCCGTTCGACCGCAACGGAAACCGTATCCGATCAGGCCCGGGGCGAATCGCCGGCGCCCGACGAGCTGCGCCGCTGGCTGGCCGACAACCTGACCGACGCGATCGTGCGCGATCACGCCCCGCCGCCGCCGGGCGAGAAATACTCTGCGGTGCAGCGAGATTGGTATCGCCGCCTCGGCGAGGCCGGCTGGGCCACACCGACCTGGCCGACCGAATACGGCGGCCGCGGTCTGGGTCGCGACGAAGGCGGTGCCGCGGTGGAGGAGTTGCGCCGCCGCGGTGTCGACCGGCCCGAGGAGGACTTCGTCGGCGTATGGCTGGCGGGTCCGACCATTCTGCAGTGGGGCACCGATGAGCAGCGAGACACCTACCTGCGGCCGCTGGCCCGCGGCGATCACCGCTGGTGTCAGCTGTTCAGCGAGCCCGGCGCCGGATCGGATCTGGCGTCGCTGTCCACCTCGGCGGTGCGTATCGATGACGACCGCTGGCTAATCAACGGCCAGAAGATCTGGAGTTCGTTCGCCGACACGGCCGATTTCGGGCTGTTGATGGCGCGCACCGATCCTACGCTGCCCAAACATGCCGGCATCACCTATTTCCTGCTCGACATGCGCACGCCCGGAGTGGACGTGCGGCCGCTTCGGCAGATGACCGGTGACGCCGAATTCAACGAGGTCTTCCTGACCGACGTCATAGTGCCGGACGCGGCCCGCCTGGGTCCGCTCAACGCCGGCTGGAAGGTGGGCATCAGCACCCTGATGCAGGAACGCAACAGCCTCACCGGGCCTCCCGTCGTCGGCCCCGGCGTGGCCGACCAGCTCATCGCGAAGGCGGTGCGTAGCGGCGCATGGCAACGGGCCGATGTGCGAGACCGCCTGCAGCACATGCTCGTCGACGAACGCGCACTGCAGAGCGCCGGCTTTCGGGCCAGCGTCGCCGCGGACCGCAACCCCGGGGCCATCGACTCCATCCGCAAACTCGTCAGCGCCGACCTGCACGAGCGCGCGGGGCGCATCCGCGTCGACCTGCTTCCCGAACTCACCATGGGCTGGCCCGTCGACACCGAAATGCCTTCGGGCACACGGTCATTCTTGGAGATGAAGAAGTATTGCATCGCCGGGGGCACCTCCGAGATCCAGCGCAACATCATCGCCGAGCGCGTGCTCGGGCTGCCCCGCGAGGCCGACCCCGACCGTGACACACCCTTCAACCAGCGGACCAGCCGATAGAGGAGAGCGCACCGACCATGATGACCGGCGAGCAGTACAAGAACTCACTCCGTGACGGACGGCGGGTCTACCAGGACGGCAAGCTGGTCGCCGACATGGACACCGATCCGCTGCTGGCGCCGGCGCTCGACGCGGTGGCCGCCGGATACGACCAGTACTACCGGCCCGACGGCGACGCGGTGAACCCGTTGGTGGAGGCGCCGCGCAGCGTCGCGGAACTACGTGACCGGGTGCCGATCCTCACCAGCATGGACCTGCTGCTCAACGTCACCTACCAGTCGCTCATGACGCTCGTGGTGGCGGCGGCGCGGCTGGCCGACGCCCACCCCGAGTTCGTCGCCCGCATCAACTCCTATGTGGCACAAGCCCGCCGGGACGACATCCGAATCGCCGAATGCATCACCGACTCCAAGGGCGACCGATCCAAGGCGCCAGCCGCGCAGGACGACGCCGACCAGTACGTGCGCGTGGTGGCGCGCCGCGACGACGGCGTGGTGATCCGCGGCGCGAAACTTCACATCAGCG
>NZ_LZLL01000417.1:0-15456 GCF_001669335.1 Mycobacterium sp. 1245852.3
TTCCGTACGGCCAGGGGCTGATGAAGAACGCCTACGTCGGGCGCACCTTCATCCAACCGTCGCAGACCATCCGCCAGCTCGGTATCCGGCTGAAGCTCAACCCCCTTCGCGAGGTGATCCGGGGTAAGCGACTCATCGTGGTCGACGACTCGATCGTGCGCGGCAACACCCAGCGCGCCCTGTTGCGGATGCTGCGCGAGGCCGGCGCCGTCGAAGTGCACGTGCGGATCGCCTCACCGCCGGTCAAATGGCCCTGCTTCTACGGCATCGACTTCCCGTCACCGGCGGAGCTGATCGCCAACGCGGTCGAGGACAAGAAGGAGATGCTCGAGGCGGTGCGGCATGCCATCGGCGCCGACTCGCTGGGCTACATCTCGCTGCGCGGCCTGGTCGCGGCCTCCGAGCAGCCGGCCTCGCGGCTGTGCACCGCCTGCTTCGACGGCCAGTACCCGATCGAACTGCCCGGGGAAACGGCGTTGGGCAAGAACGTCATCGAGCACATGCTCGCCAACGCCGCCCGCGGCGCCGGACTCGAGGAACTCGCGCCCGACGAAGTGCCGGTCGTGCACTGAGGAACTCGGTTGCGCTCCTTCACCGACGTTTGATACCGGCCGTCGGCGCCGCCCGGTAGCCTTTATCGCGATGACGGATCCCGGAAAGAGTCCAGGACGCCACCAAGGCAGTCAGGGCATCACCTACGCGTCGGCCGGGGTGGACATTGAAGCCGGCGACCGCGCCGTCGAATTGTTCAAGCCGCTGGCGACGAAAGCCACGCGACCCGAGGTCCGGGGCGGCTTGGGCGGATTCGCCGGCCTGTTCGCGCTACGTGGCGATTATCGCGAGCCGCTGCTGGCTGCCTCGACCGACGGCGTCGGCACCAAGCTGGCGGTGGCCCAGGCGATGGACAAGCACGACACCGTTGGGCTGGACCTGGTGGCCATGGTGGTCGACGACCTTGTGGTGTGCGGCGCCGAGCCGTTGTTCCTGCAGGATTACATCGCGGTGGGCCG
This sequence comes from Mycobacterium sp. 1245852.3, assembly GCF_001669335.1. NCBI lineage: Bacteria > Bacillati > Actinomycetota > Actinomycetes > Mycobacteriales > Mycobacteriaceae > Mycobacterium > Mycobacterium sp. 1245852.3. The sequence continues at coordinate 1,011 of NZ_LZLL01000417.1, forward strand.
GACGGTGCCGGAACGGTTGAGCGCCATCGTCGGCGGCATCGCCGAGGGATGTGTGCGGGCCGGCTGTGCGCTGCTGGGCGGCGAGACGGCCGAACACCCCGGCCTGATGGAACCGGACCACTACGACATCTCGGCCACCGGCATCGGTGTCGTCGAGGCCGACGACGTGCTGGGGCCCGACCGGGTCAAACCGGGCGACGTCATCATCGCGATGGGTTCGTCGGGTCTGCATTCCAACGGATATTCGTTGGCGCGCACCGTGTTGCTCGAGATCGACCGGATGAACCTCGAGGGATATGTGGAGGAGTTCGGCCGGACGCTGGGTGAAGAGCTGCTCGAACCCACCCGCATCTACGCCAAGGACTGCCTGGCGCTCGCGGCCGAAACCCACGTGCGCACCTTCTGCCACGTCACCGGCGGTGGGCTGGCCGGCAACCTGCAACGCGTCATCCCGCACGGCCTGGTCGCCGAGATGGATCGCGGGACCTGGACGCCCGCCCCTGTCTTCGCCATGATCGCCCAGCGCGGGCGGGTGACCCGCGAGGAGATGGAAAAGACGTTCAACATGGGCGTCGGCATGATCGCCATCGTGGCCCCCGAGGACACCGACCGGGCCCTGGCCATCCTGACCGCCCGGCACCTGGACTGCTGGGTGCTGGGCACCGTGGGCAAAGGCGGAAAAGAAGGCCCACGGGCCAAGATGGTCGGTCTGCACCCGAGGTTTTAGAAAGCTTGTGCTCCGGCAGAACTAACGCGGCGCCGGTGCACTACGCATCGGCGCCGGGGCGTTGGTCTTAGCGACGCCAGCTGTCCTGGTCGTCCCAGGATTCGTCGGATCCGTCGCTGTCCAGGTCACTGGAGTCGTCCGAACCCGATCCGGACAGCTCTTGCTGAAGCCGCTGGAAGTCGGTCTGTGGAGAACTGTATTTGAGTTCTCGAGCAACCTTGGTCTGCTTTGCCTTAGCCCGGCCGCGGCCCATGGGGGAACCCCCTCGCGCAATAACGGAGCGGCCTAACGAGTAGGCGGCTCCGATCTCCTGGTGTCGTATTGTCCTGCCAACAGTTTACCGTGCCCCGCCACCGGGCGTTGGCGCCCCCTACTTGCTGTGGCGGACGTTACCGTTCATTATCCCGCACCGCCCCGCAACCGTTCAACAGCTAGCCGCCCCGCGCCGATTTGTTCGGTTGCGGGCAGCGAATCGGCGTCGATCACCGCGGCGACCGAGGCGTCCGGTCCGGTCGCCAATTCCGTCTCGGCGGGCAGCCCGCGCTTGAGCAGCGCCAGCGCTATCGGACCGAGATCCACGTGGTCGACCACCGTGCCGAGACGGCCGACGGTGCGGCCGCCGGCCAACACCGGGTCACCGGTCGACGGCCGGTCGACCGAGCCGTCGAGGTGCAGCAGCACCAGCATCCGCGGCGGCCTGCCCAGGTTGTGCACCCGCGCGACCGTCTCCTGCCCGCGGTAACAGCCCTTGTCCAGGTGGACGGCCCCCGAACCGGGGCCACCGATCCACCCCACTTCGTGCGGAATCGTGCGCTCATCGGTGTCGACGCCGAGACGGGGCCGCAGGCCCGCCACCCGGTGGGCTTCGTAGGCCCACACCCCGGCGGGTCGCACTCCGGCCTGCGTCAGGCGCTTGCGCGACTCGTCGACCGCGGCGCGCGGAATCAGCAGGTCAAGCTCGAGCCGGCCGGCGGGGCTGCCCGGCATCCGACGCACGAAGCCGTCGCCGGTGGGCACCGCCGTCAGCTCGGCGGGCAGCGCATCCACCCCGATCGCGTCGAGAATCGCTCGGTCGGCAAGTTTCGGGCCGAGCAGCGACAGCACGGCCAACTCCGCACCGGCCGGGGTGACCTCCGACCAGAACACCATCTTGCGCAGGTATCCCAGCAGCGGCTCGGCCCGCCACGGTTCGGTGTCGAGGTAGGTGGTGCCGCCCAGCTCGGTCTGGATCCAGTGGTCCTCGACGCGGCCCTGCCCGTCGAGGCTGAGATTCTGCGTACTGGCGCCGTCGGGGAGGTCGCTGACGAATTGCGTCGAAATGCTGTGCAGCCAGGTCTGCCGGTCCTTGCCGGTCAAGGTGAGCACGCCGCGGTGCGAGCGGTCCACCACTATCGCGTCGGTGTCGGCCGCGCGCTGCTCGCCCAGCGGATCGCCGTAGTGCCAGACGGCACCGGCGTCGGGTCCGGTCTCGGGTGCGGGGACGGCGCGGGTCACGAGTCAACTCTACGGACCCGCCGGGCGCCCCCAACGAGTGTGAAGCTGGCTTCACACTCGGAGCCGAATGTGCGGCTAGCTTCACGTTCGCGAGGTCCCACGTGGACGCGGTCGCGGCGCGGGCCCCTTCGGCCACATTGGATAGGCTTTCGACCATGGCGGGCCAGACGGGTGTGATCGTCACGCTGGACGGCGAAATACGTTCGCCCGACGCGCCGCTGCTGCACGCCGACGACCTGGCGGCGGTCCGCGGTGACGGTGTCTTCGAGACGCTGTTGGTCCGCGACGGCAGGGCCTGCCTGATCGAGCCGCATCTGCAGCGGCTGACGCAGTCCGCCGCGTTGACCGATCTGCCCGCACCCGATCTGCCGCGGTGGCGAAGCGCGATCGTGGCGGCCACCCGGCAGTGGTGCGCGGACAACGCCGAAGAGGGCGCGATGCGGTTGATCTACAGCCGGGGCCGCGAGGGCGGGTCGGCGCCGACGGCCTACGTCATGGTCAACGCCGTCCCCGACCGCGTGACGGTGGTCCGGCGGGGCGGGCTGGCGGCGATCACGCTCGATCGCGGGCTGCCCGCCACCGGCGTCGACGCGATGCCGTGGCTGCTGGCCGGCGCCAAGACCCTGTCCTACGCGGTGAATATGGCGGCCCTGCGCCATGCCGCCCGTCAGGGCGCCGGTGACGTGATCTTCGTCAGCACCGACGGTTACATCCTGGAAGGCCCTCGCTCGACTGTGGTGATCGCCACGGCCTCCGAGACGCCGGAGGATCATCCGCTCCTGCTGACCCCGCCGCCGTGGTATCCGATCCTGCGCGGCACCACCCAGCAGGCCCTGTTCGAGGTGGCCAGGGACAAGGGCTATGACTGCGACTACCGGGCGCTGCGCGTCGCGGATTTGGTTGCCGCCCAGGGCGTTTGGTTGATCTCCAGCATGACCTTGGCCGCCCGTGTGCACACGCTCGACGGCCGCGCGCTGCCGCCGGCGCCGATGGCCGCGGAATTCGCCGAACTGATCGACGCCGCCATCGTCAGCGATCGCTGAGCGCTGAATTCTGTTGTCGGCTGGCCGATCCGCGGGTACGGTCGGCCGTACACAAGGAAGGAGGTGGTCCGCGAAATTGATAGCTTCATGGACATGTGAGGTGGCTGCGCGCTAGCAGCACCTGCTCGGAAGAGCCGGCGTCACGCGTGCGCTAGCGAATTCCCCGCAGTCACCCGGCCCCCGAGCTTCCGGTTTGTCCAACCTGGAATACGGCTCGGGGGCCGATCCATGTCGGGGGGCGGCTACTGGTTCACCTTCGCGGCGATCTCCCCGGCGAGCTTGCCGGCCTGACCGGTGCCGGCATCCGGGCCGCACACCAGCAGGTCAACGACGACGCTGGACGCCGCGTGCAACGCGTGGTGGCAGACGCGGGTCCCGTCCGCTTCCGTTCTCTGCTGATAGACCTTGGGCGGGGCGCCGGTGACCTCACCGAAAGCCCAGCCCGACGACTTGCCGTTGAAGCTCATGGTGATCGATTGACCCGCGCAGGCCCGCCACTTCTCGGCCGTCGCCGCCACGAACGCCGCGGCCTTCTCGGGCGACGAGAACGCCGCAACCGCTTCGTACACCCGATGCGGCGGGTTCTCGCCGGCGGTGTGTACGGCCTGCCCACTCACCGCGGTGTAGCCGTCGGCTCCCTGATAGACCGAGCTCTCGATGGGCTCCCAGGCGTTTTTGCAGTTCGGGTTGGACAGCGTCGCCCTCAGGTTGCGAAGCTGCCCGGCCTTCTCGGAGACCACCAGGTTCTGGTCGCCGATGATGGCGCCGACCTCGGCGGGGCCGAGCAGATAGGAGTCCAGCTTCGCGCCGTTCGCGGCCGTCGGGCCCGAACCGGCTGCCGCCGCTGATCCGGCGTCCGTGGCCGAGTTGGGGCCGGCCTTGGGTGCCTTGGTTTTGCCGCCCTGCGTTGCCAACACGACGACGATCGCGATCGCGGCGATCACCGCGACGGCGGCACCGCCGATGATCAGCAGCCGCTTGTTCGACCCGGTGCCCGCCGCGGGCGGGACGGGGGCCTTGGCCGACGGCCCGGCGGAGGGCGCGGGCCCGGCCGGCGCTTTCGCTGCGGTCGCCGCCGCCTGCTCCGTGGCGCCGGTTGCCGGTGCGTCCGCCGCGTTGTTCTTGGCCTCGATTTCGGCCAGTACGTTGTCGATTTCGGTGCGGGTGCGGTAGGTGACATCGTGGCGCAGGCGCAGCATGCGCAGCAGCTGGCCGATGTCACCGCGGGCGCTGGGGTCGTCACCGTCCTCGTCGAGCCCGGACCGCAGTTCGATCAGCAGTTGCGTCTGTTGCTGCGGGCTGAGCTCCTTTTCGGCGAGGATATTGCCCAGCCGCGTGATGTACCCGAACGGCACCGGTGGCTCTTCGGGCAGCGGATCCGGCAACGGCACCGGCTTGCTCTGCAGGGCGTGCACCGCGGTGACCAGTTGGATGCCGGCGTCGACAGTCGGCTCGCGGTAGTCGATGATCTGCAGTGCCGCAAGGGGATTCACGCGCATGCTGTCGACGTCGCCGATGCGCACGGGAAGGATCGGCCGGTTCATGGCCCTCGCGTAGCGCAACTCGGCCTGACTGGGCTTGGACTGCAGCCAGTTGTTCGACAGCGCGACGATGAACACGTCGCACGAGCGGATCTGCTCCAAGATCTTGTTCCACCAGGAATCCCCGCCGCCGAGCTCCTGGTCGAACCACACCTGCTGCTGTCCGCGCCGCAGCGCGGTGGTCAGGGCGTCGACCGTCGACCTGTCTTGGCTCGAGTAGCTGATGAACAGCGCCATCGAAGTCTCCTTGGGTGAGGCGGAGCGAACTAACTCGGGCGAAGCCTCGTCGGCTATTGCACGTGCGCCGATACCGTATCAGTGTTGGGTCCGGTCAGAAGGCGCAAATTCAGGGCCATTTGGCACGGAGGCGGGCTGAACTCAGCCGTTGCCCCGATCGAGAACCTGGGCGTCGTCGGACGACCGGATCTCGGCGTAGCGTCGCGCGAATTCCTCACCCGGAACCGGCCATTGCTCGCCGCCCTGCCCGCGGACGACCCAGTCGCCGTCGGCCGCCGCCGCGGGTCCCTCCAGGGTGTTGATGACCTCGCCGGGCTGCGCCGGGCGCGCCTGGACCCGTCCCTTGCGACGCCACCGCCCGTCGCCGGCGGGTTCGTAGGTGTCGCGGAAGATGTCGTCGCGCACCGACCAGACCTTGCCGTCTTCGGAAATCGCCCAGTCCCCGGCGTCGGCCCGCAGGATGTGGCCCGAATCCGATGTCCATGTCCACCCGGTCGCGCGTTGCTCCGCGGCGACCGTGCCCACGCGGGAAAAGGATTGCCACAGCGGGCGTGAGCGAAAGCCCAGCTGCCGCAGGCTCCACAAGGTTCCGGCCAGACTGCGCACCGCGGCGTTGAGCAGCTCCGGGTTGGCTTCGACGGTCGGCCAGTCCACCAACTTGTCATGAATCTTGCGTGAATCATCGCGTGGCACACCGTATTTCCAGCCGTTGCGGCGGTAGTAACGGCACCAGTCCTCATGCTCTGCCTGGGCCATGCTCATCGCCGCGTGGTGGTCGAACCCCATCAACGCCAGCTGCTCGGTCGGCGCCAAACCCGCCATGTCGCGGCCGGACAACTGCGCCGGGGGGCTGCCCCAGGTGTTCCAGGTATGTCCGGCAATCTGTTCCACCATCCACAAGGCGTTGCGTACCTGGCGGCGGTTGGAGCCGCGGTAGAACTCGTCGAGTTCGGCCCACGGCATCGCGGCGGCCGACCGCGGCGCTCCCGGGTCGATCGTCGAGACGTAGCGCTCGTGGATCAGCCGCGCCGCGCGCTCCCACGCGTCCTGAACCAGTCCCTCCTGGGTGTCGAGCACCAGCGAGTAGGACTGCAGCCGGCCGACGACCTGGATCGAGTCGTCGCTGATGCTGGTATTGAGATCCGAGGCGTGGATGGGCATTTCGGGGAACCGGGCGGCCAGTCGGGCCGCGGTCGTCGCAGCGTGGGCGTCCACGAAGATCACCGCGCAGCCGGCCGGGTCGGCCTCGCCGATCAGCTTCAGCATGGTCGGCACGGTCGGCAGCTGGGCCACGGCGTCGATCTTCGGCCCCTCCGATACGAATCCGGCCTGCCGACGGTAGAACTCGTGATCGGCCAGGTAATCCTCGGCGTCGCGTTCGACCAGCGTCAGCGCGGGCAGCGGCACCGCGTCGGGTGGAGTGTAGAAGTCGCGCTCCAAAGCGCGCTGGGTTAGATTGGCGCACAGGGCAAGGGTCAATTGCGAAGTGCCGCAGACGAACACGCGTCGCGTCCGGCGGGTCGCGCTGATGGCGTCCAGGAGCCTGCCCGCCGTCACCTCGTATTTGCCCACAACGTCGGCCGCCCACCGCGTGTCGGAGCCACCGAACTGCTGGGCACGCCACGCCTGGGCCAGCCACGGGTCGTCCATCCGCACGATGAGCGGCAGCCGCCGCTTGTGGGCGACCTCGGAGAGCCGGCGGCTGATCAGGTCGAGCCACAGCAGGTTGATCGCCGGATCGGGTGCCATCAGGTAGAGCCGAGAAAGATTGCGCCACAGTCGAAGTGACACCAGCGTGGATGGGGTGTCGAAGTCCACCAGGACCACCCGGGCGCCCTGTCGGCGGGCGCGCGCCACGCGGTCGTCGCTGGCGCCGGTGACGACCACCAGGGTGCTGCGCCGGTCCAGCGTGCGCGCCACCGCGCTGATCATCGACTGGGTGTCGGCGTCGACCCCGACGATGACCGTGACCGAGTCGGCCAGGTTGGCCCGCAGCCGGTCCACCTGCGACCGGAACACGCCGACCACCACGCCGCCCAATCCGGTGAAAATCGCCGCCAGCGCAGCGATCCGGGCCAGCTCCAGCCCGACGGGCGTGGGGTTCGGGCAGGTTCGCCCGCTCACCGAGAAGTCACCGGTGCTGCCCTTGACCAGGCTGGCCGTCGCCATCAGCGGGGTGAAGAAGGCCGGGTGATTGGCGTCGTGACATCCCCAGTAGGAGGTGAGGCCCAGCACAGCGCCCATGCTGACCAACGCAGCGATCACGGTGAACGAAACCCCCACCACCCGGTGGCTGCTGTCCGATCGGAAGGTCAGCACACACGCCGCGATGAGCACCGTGACCACGATCGCCAGCGTCGGCATCGATCCGGGCCGGCCGAACCATCCCAGCGAGGCCGGCAGCGCGTCAAGGACCGAGGGCCGCAGATCCAGGACGGCCAGATACAGGATCAGAAGCAGGCCGGTCGCGCTGACCGCTCGGCGCACCACAGGCGAGGGTGACCGCTTGGGACGCATCCGACCGACCTCCCTTCCGGGGCATATCGTCGCCCATCGGATGCTCGGAGGTCGAACAGTACACGCAGAAAAAGGCGGCCGCGGGCCGTTGCTAGCCGGCGAACCGGGACAGCCGCGCCGAAAGATGCGGCACCAGACCGCCGTCGGCGTCCACCCGCTCCTCGACGTAGGCCAGGTCGCCGCCCTCGACGATGCCGTAGAGGCGTTTGGCGCCGCCGACCAGCACGCCCGACCGGCTGCGGGCCAGCGCGTCGGTGACGAGCTCCCAGGACGACTGGGTCAGGGGGCGGCCGTAGAACAGTTCGACGTAGCCCGCCGAATGGGCCAACAGCAGTTCGATCGCGTGGGATTCGCCGGGATCGTCGGGATCACTGACGAAGCGCCAGAAACCGGTCTCGCGCAAACCGCGTTCCTCATAGTCGCCGGTCTCGCTGAGCCGCCACGAGCGGGCTTCCCAATTCAAATAGTCGCCGCCGTCGTGCGAGACCACGATCTGCTGACCGAACCGATAGTCCCCGTCCTGCCCGCGACCTTCGCCTTCCCCGCGCCACACGCCGACCAGCGGCAGCAGCGCCAGCAGGTCATCGCTCAGATTGGCGCCCTCGCGCAGGTTCGCGGTGTCGGCGGGCAGGGGCAGGTCATCGTAGGAGGGGATGTTGCGGCCGGCGGTCAGCTTGGCGCGCTCAGCGGCCGCGGCCACGGCCCGATCGCCGGAGCCGGCGGAACTGAACGGTTGATCAGGGGTCACGCGCGCCACACCATCCCATCGCTGCGTCGCAGAACGTCGCCGGCTGAGGTCATGCGCGCCGCTCCTCACCATCGCTGCGTGCAGGATCGTCGCCGGCTGAGGTCATGCGCGCCGCTCCTCACCATCGCTGCGCGCAGGATCGTCGCCGGCGCGGGTCACGACTCGTCGGTGATGAGCCGGTAGAGGGTGTACAGGGCGAACCATGAAATCACCACGACCGCCACAACCAGCATGATCTCGAAGAACAGCACCACGGGGACAAGTCTATTCGTCCTGCGGTGTCCGCGTCTGGGGCGGCTGGTGAGTCAGGCGATCTTGACGTCGACCTCGTGGATGCCCGCGCCCGACGGAGCCACCACGGCGTCGCCGTTGCCGGCCTTCGACAGGGCGCGCAGGGTCCAGGATCCGGGTGCGGCGAAGAACCGGAAGTCACCGGTGGCCGACGCCACCACCTCGGCGGTGAATTCGTCGGAGGAGTCCAGCAAGCGGACGAACGCGCCGCCCACTGCCTGGCCGTCGCCGTCCACGACGCGACCGGTGATCACCGTTTCCTTCTCCAAGTCGACGCTGGCGGGCAACGTCAGTCCTTGTTTCGGTGCAGAGCACATATCAGCTTCCCAACTCGATCGGGGCGCCCACCAGGGAGCCGTATTCCGTCCAACTGCCGTCGTAGTTCTTCACATTCCGATGCCCGAGCAATTCATAAAGAACGAACCAGGTGTGCGACGACCGCTCGCCGATGCGGCAGTAGGCGATCGTTTCCTTCTCCCCGTCCAGGCCGGCGTCGGCGTAGAGCTTGGCCAGCTCCTCGTCGGACTTGAAGGTGCCGTCCTCGTTCGCGGCCTTGCTCCACGGCACGTTGATGGCGCCGGGAATGTGACCGGGCCGCTGGCTTTGCTCCTGCGGCAGGTGCGCGGGCGCCAGGATCTTGCCGGAGAACTCGTCCGGGGAGCGCACGTCGACCAGGTTCTTGACGTTGATGGCCGCGATGACGTCGTCGCGGAACGCCCGGATGCTGTTGTCCGGGGCGGCGGCCGTGTACGACGTCGCCGGCCTGCTGACGGGCTCGTTGGTCAGCGCGCGACCGTCGAGCTCCCACTTCTTGCGGCCGCCGTCGAGCAGCTTGACCTTGTCGTGCCCGTACAGCTTGAAATACCAGTAGGCGTAGGCGGCGAACCAGTTGTTGTTGCCGCCGTAGAGGATCACCGTGTCGTCATTGGAGATGCCGCGCTCGCTGAGCAGCTTGGAGAACTGCTGGGCGTCGACGAAGTCGCGTTTGACCGGGTCCTGCAGATCGGAACGCCAGTCCAGCTTGATCGCGCCGGGGATGTGGCCGGCGTCGTAAGCGCTGGTGTCTTCGTCGACTTCGACGAAGACGACGCCTGAGGCGTCGAGATTGCTCTCAGCCCAGTCGGTGGAGACCAGGACGTCGGAGCGTGCCATGGAGTGGATCCTTTCAATCGCTTGTGTTACAGCAGGTCAGGTGGGACGCGCGGGGCGCCGGAAGCGGGCGACCAGCGGGTAGAGCTGGCAGCCCAGGCAGATGCCGAAGGCCGCGTTGAGGAACGCGGCGGCCAGAGCGGCCGCGGTGGCGATGACGCCGACCGGGACGGCGCCGGCGGCGAATCCGGCGACGCCCAGCACGGCAAAGATCAGGCCGACGAGTTGGGCGAACTTCAGCGGTGGGGTCGGTTCGCGGTCCTGCACCGGCCCCAGCCGGGGCGCGACGACGGCGGCGAAGATCCGGCCGTATGGATGCTTGCGCGGCCCCCCGACCGCGCCGATCGCGAAGATGACGGCCTGAACGGCCAGGATCACCGCCGCGGCCGCAGCGCTGGCCGCCGAGACGGCGAGCGCCAGTACCAGGACTGCGGTGGTGACCCAAGCGGCGAATCGTGGCCCGCGCACGTCGACCAGGTCGGGCTGCGCGGTGGTGTTGCTGCTCGGCAAGGTAGGAACTCCTCGATACCCCTATTGCTGACGGAAACGAATGGAGACGTGCCACGGTGTGTATCCCGGGCCGCTCCGAGTGCTACGCAGAACGCGGCTACTCAGCAGCAACAGCAACAACAACAGCCCGCGGTGCGGCACAGTTCAACTGCGCGACGCTGGATGAGCATGGGCTCGAGGCGGGCTGACACGTCGGTCAGCTTACCCAATGACACCGCGGTCAAGCCAACAGCGGTTTCAGCGCGGACCGCAGGTCCGCGGCGTTGGGCACTCCGGAGGTGCGGTAGCGCTGCCGGCCCTCAGCGTCGAAGATCAACGTCGTGGGCAGGGACAGGACCGAATAGCGGCGTGCGGTCTCGGGGTTTGCATCCAGGTCGATCTCGACGTGGGCCACGCCGTCCAGGTCGCCGCAGACCTGCTCCACGACCCGGCGGACCCGATCGCACGGCCCGCACCACGGCGCGCTGAAATGCACCACGGTCGGGCCGCTGCGGGATAGCCCCAGCGCCGCGATGTCGGCGTCGGCGTCGGCGTCCGGCTTGGCGTCGATTTCCCGGATGGTTCCGGAGCGACGGGTCAGCAACCAGCCGGCGAGGCTTGCCGCCGCGAGCACCGCGACGATCACGACAACTGCGGTCATGACTGTTTAAACCCCGCGAGGCTCACGGTTACTCCGCGGGTGATGCCCTCGATGATGACGTCGGATCCGCGGGCCCCCTCGGTGGTCGGCGCGACGCCGAAGGGCAGCCGCTGATCGGGCAGCCGGCCGCTGAACGCATGCAGCACCGCGTCCCGCTTGTCCGCCGGCACCGTCTGGTTGGCGGTGTCGGATCCGGTCAGCACGCCGGTCGGGGTGAAGACCAGCGTCGCCGGGTCGTCCGGGGCGATGGAGAGGTCGACCGAGACGCTGACGCGCCGATCGAAGCCCGCCGATTTGGGTGTCCCGGTGAACACCAGACCGTGGCTGTCCGAGATGCCCGACGCGGTGACGCCGCCGGTGGAGGTGTTGGTCTCCTTGGGCGGCGCCTCCACCATCAGGTCGCTGATGCCCATGAACCGGCCCAGGTGCGTCGAGTCGACGATGATGCGGCTCTCCAGCTTGCCCACCGCGAGCTTCGCGTCCGGGCCGATCAGCCACGACGCCTGCGCCAGGTCCACCGAGTACATCGTGGCTTCCAGCGTGGCCCGGCCGGTCATCGTGTGGTCGATGGCGTTGGCCTTGATCTCCACCTGGCTGTAGTTGCCGCGCATCGCCTGGGGAAGGAAGGGAAACGCCACGATGGCCACGAACGGGTCGGTGCCCAGCCTGGCCGCCTTGCGAACGCTGGACGACAGCCGGTATTCGGCGTAGATGCTGGTCCCGTAATCGACGCCGATCGCGCCGAGGGCGACTACCGCGACCAGGATCGCCGTCGCGGTCAGAGCAATCAGCACCTTGCGCACCCGCATATTGTGGCGCAACGCCCCCGAGCGGGTGGCCGGCGGACCGGTCGTGGCGGGGCTCACACTGGCCCATCTACCACGCGAAAAAAGCAGGTGACACGTTATCGTTAGATGACCTGGTAACTAACGCTTAATGGCGTTGTGAATTTGGGAGATGCCGTTCCCCCGAGCTGGAGGGGCTAGTTGGAGCTACTACTGCTGACCGCGGAGCTGCATCCCGACCCGGTCCTGCCGTCGTTGTCCCTGCTTCCGCACACCGTCCGGACGGCGCCGCCAGAGCCCTCTTCGTTGCTCGAAGCCGGGACCGCGGATGCGGTGATCGTCGACGCGCGCACGGACCTGTCGTCGGCGCGCGGGCTGTGCCGCTTGCTGAGCACGGCCGGCCGGTCGGTTCCGGTGCTGGCCGTGGTCACCGAGGGCGGGCTGGTGGCGGTCAGCTCCGATTGGGGTCTGGACGAGATCCTGCTGCCCACCACCGGGCCGGCCGAGGTCGACGCGCGGCTGCGGCTGGTGGTCGGCCGTCGCGGCGGGCTCGCGGACCAGGAGAGCGCCGGCAAGGTCAGCCTCGGCGAGTTGGTGATCGACGAAGGCACCTACACCGCCCGGCTGCGGGGCCGCCCGCTGGATCTGACCTACAAAGAATTCGAACTGCTCAAGTACCTGGCGCAGCATGCCGGGCGGGTGTTCACCCGCGCGCAGCTGCTGCACGAGGTGTGGGGCTACGACTTCTTCGGCGGCACCCGCACCGTCGATGTGCACGTGCGTCGCCTGCGGGCCAAACTCGGCCCCGAGTACGAGGCGCTGATCGGCACCGTGCGCAACGTGGGTTACAAGGCCGTCCGCCCGGCGCGCGGCCGCACGCCGGTCGCCGAGCCCGAGGACGCCGACGGCGCCGAATCCGAAGCCGAATCGCAGGACGTCCAAGATCCGCTGGTCGATCCGTTGCATACGCCGCAGTGACCTCGCCCGACTGGCGTCGCACGCTGACCGTCGAAGAGCAGCAGGGCGTACGCGAACTCGTCAGCGCGGCAACGGAATACGACGGAGTTGCGCCCGTGGGCGAACAGGTGCTACGCGAGCTCGGGCATGACCGCACCGAGCATCTGCTGATCAGTGGATCCGCCGACGCGATCGTCGGCTATCTCAACCTGAGCCCGGCGCGCGACGGAGAAACCGGCATGGCCGAACTCGTGGTGCACCCGCAGGCGCGCCGGCGCGGTATCGGGTCCACGCTGGCGCGCGCGGCATTGGCCAAAACCGGTGCGGGCAACCGGTTCTGGGCGCATGGCACGCTGGAACCGGCCCGCGCGACCGCATCCGCGCTCGGCCTGACCCCGGTGCGGGAACTGATGCAGATGCGGCGCTCGTTGCGCGATCTGCCCGACACCGTGCCGGCGGTGCCCGGGGTGGAAATCCGCTCCTACGCGGGCCCCTCGGACGACGCCGAGCTGCTGCGGGTCAACAACGCCGCGTTCGCCTATCACCCCGAGCAGGGCGGCTGGACCGACGTCGAGCTGGCAGAGCGGCGCGACGAACCGTGGTTCGACCCGGCGGGCCTTTTTCTCGCGTTCGGCGACGCCCGAAGTGATCGGCCCGGCACGCTGCTGGGCTTCCACTGGACGAAGGTGCACCTCGATCGGCCCGGCCTGGGCGAGGTGTACGTCGTGGGCGTCGATCCGTCGGCACAGGGCCGCGGACTGGGCCAGGCGCTGACCTCCGTCGGCATCGAATGGCTGGCGCGGCGCCTGGCCGACACGGAAAGTTCAGCCGACCCCACCGTGATGCTGTACGTGGAGTCGGACAACGTCGCCGCGGTGCGCACGTATGAGCGCTTGGGCTTCACCACCCATAGCATCGACACCGCATACGCGGTCGTACCGGCGGCCAACTGACCGCGGGTACGAGCGCCGACGGCCCGGATCGTTAATCTGGTCCTGGTTGCCCAGACGTTGCTGTGGCCGGCGTCGGCGCATAGTTTGGCCGTCGCCTGGCAACCTCACATAAGAATGGCCAGCGACACCCACGTGCGCCCGCAACGCATCAAGAAAGCGAGATCGGTGAGGCTCGACAGGCAGGGCAGGGCGCTGGCCGCCGTGGTGCTGGCGACGGCGCTCGGTGCCGGAGCGCTGACCGCCTGCGGTAGCGATGAGAACCGCCGCGGTGCCACCCCGCCCAGCGTCTCCGGCGTCACCGGAACGCCGCCGTGCGATGGAAAGAACAAGCTGACGGCGGAGGGCTCGACCGCCCAAGAGAACGCGATCACGGTGTTCAACCAGGTCTGGGGCCAGTACTGCCCGGGCAAGGCCCTGGCCTACAACCCGACCGGATCCGGTGCGGGCCGTGAGCAATTCATCGCCGGGCACGTCGACTTCGCGGGCGCGGATTCACCCTTGGTCGCCGACCAGATCGGCCCGGCCGCGAAACGCTGCGACGGGAATCCGGCGTGGGATCTGCCGCTGGTCTTCGGTCCGATCGGGATCGTCTACAACCTGCCCGGAAATCCGGGGCTGGTGATCAACAGTGACGCGCTGGCCAAGATCTTCACCGGCAGGATCACCAGCTGGAACGACCCGATCCTGGTGGCCCTCAATCCGGGCACGGCGCTGCCCGACACCAAGATCACGCCGATCTACCGGACCGACTCGTCGGGAACCACGGACAACGTTCAGAAGTATCTGACCGCGGCCGCGCCGCAGAGCTGGTCCAAAGGGGTCGGCACCGAATTCCAGGGCGGGGTCGGGGAGGG
>NZ_LZLL01000418.1:0-2260 GCF_001669335.1 Mycobacterium sp. 1245852.3
TGTCGCGCTACGGCCTGGTGGCGTGCGCGTCGTCGCTGGATCAGGGCGGCCCGTGCGCGCGCACGGTGCTCGACACCGCACTGCTGCACCAGGTGATCGCCGGGCATGACCCCCGCGACTCCACGTCGGTGGACGCGGCGGTGCCCGACGTCGTGGGCGCCGCCCGGGCCGGCGCGGACGGTGACCTCAAGGGCGTGCGCGTCGGAGTGGTCAAGCAGCTACGCGGCGAGGGTTATCAGCCCGGGGTGTTGAGCGCGTTCGAGGCCGCCGTCGAGCAGCTGACCGCCCTGGGCGCCGACGTGAGCGAGGTCGACTGCCCCCACTTCGAGTACGCGCTGGCCGCCTACTACCTGATCCTGCCGTCGGAGGTGTCGAGCACCGTGCGCGCGCACGGGCCGCCCTGATCCAGCGACGACGCGCACGCCACCAGGCCGTAGCGCGACACCGTGCCGTAGGTCGGCTTGACTCCCACCGTTGCGGTGAGCGCGGCGGGCTGCCGGATGGAGCCGCCGGTGTCGGATCCGATCGCCAGCGGGGCCTGGTACGCGGCCAACGCGGCCGCGCTGCCGCCGCCGGAGCCACCGGGCACCCGGTCGACGTCCCACGGGTTGCGGGTGGGCCCGTAGGCGGAGTTCTCGGTCGAGCTGCCCATCGCGAACTCGTCCATGTTGGTCTTGCCCAGGATCGGGATGCCCGCGGCGCGCAGCCGCGAGGTGAGAGTGGCGTCGTACGGGGAACGCCAGCCCTCGAGGATCTTGGACCCGCAGGTGGTGGGCATGTCGACGGTGGTGAAGACGTCCTTGAGCGCCAGCGGGACCCCGGCCAGCGGGGACGGCAGCCGCTCCCCGGCGGCCACCGCCTCGTCGACGACGGCCGCCGCCGCCAGCGCCTCGTCGGCCGCCACGTGCAGGAAGGCGTGGTAGCGGTCGTCGGTCGCGGCGATCTGGTCCAGGCATGCCTGGGTGACCTCGACCGAGGACACCTCTTTGGCGGCGATCCGGGCGGCCAGGGTGGCGGCGTCGGACCGGACGATCTCGTTCACTCGGCGTCCCCCAGGATCTGCGGGACGCCGAAGCGGCCGTCGACGGCCTCGGGCGCCTCGGCCAGCGCCTCGGCCTGCGTGAGGCAGGGGGCCGGCTGGTCGGGACGGGTGACGTTGACGTCCTTGAGCGGGTTGTCGGTCGCCTCGACGCCGGTGACGTCCACCGCCTGGACCTGGCTGACGTGGGTCAAGATGGCGTCGAGCTGGCCGGCGAAGCTGTCGAGCTCGCTGTCGGTCAGCGCCAGCCGGGACAGCCGGGCCAGGTGCGCTACCTCGTCGCGGGAGATCTGGGACACGATCCGAAAGCCTAGCCCGCCGCGTCCTTGGCGCTGGCGTGACGTTGGGCGACCACCGTCACACCGCCGTGACGCTCGGCGGGCAGAAGCCACATGCCTGTGCAACAGTGTTGGCCGTGCCCTCCTATCTGTTGCGCATCGAGCTCGTCGACCGGCCAGGCAGCCTGGGGTCGCTGGCGGTGGCGCTCGGTTCGGTGGGCGCCGACATCCTGTCGCTCGATGTGGTGGAGCGCAGCTCGGGCTACGCGACCGACGACCTGGTGATCGAACTGCCGCCCGGCGCCATGCCGGACACGCTGATCACGGCCGCCGAGTCCTTGTCCGGTGTCCGGGTGGACAGCGTGCGCCCGCACACGGGCCTGCTGGAGGCGCACCGCGAACTCGAGCTGCTCGACCACATCGCCGCGGCCGACGGCAAGGCCGCACGACTGCAGGTTCTCGCCAACGAGGCGCCCAAGGTGCTGCGCGTCAGTTGGTGCACGGTGTTGCGCAGCGCGGACGGCGAGCTCCAGCGCCTGGCCGGCAGCACCGGCGCCCCGGAGACCAAGGCGGACTCGGCGCCATGGCTGCCGATCGAACGGGCCGTCACGCTGGACAGCAGCGGCGACTGGGTGCCCCAAGCGTGGCGCGACATGGACATGACGATGGTCGCGGCCCCGCTGGGCGATCCGCACACCGCCGTGGTGCTCGGCCGTCCCGGCCCCGAATTCCGGCCCTCGGAGGTCGCCCGGCTGGGTTACCTTGCCGGGATCGTGGCGACCATGCTGCGCTGACGGGCAGCAATTCCATCGATACCGTCGGCCGGAGGCCGCGCAGAACCTAGCTAGTTGTTTGTCGGTGGTGGTTGGGGTTGGAAGGGTGTGTACCACCACCAGTCGGCGCGTTCGCCGATCGGTCCCGGACACGGCGCCACCGCAGGTGG
>NZ_LZLL01000419.1:0-1298 GCF_001669335.1 Mycobacterium sp. 1245852.3
GGTGCGCAGCGTGGTGTCCGCCCGGCCCGACCAGCACGCCCTGCTGGCCGGGGTCACCGCCCCGGTGCTGGTGGTCGCCGGCGCGGAAGACGCCACCTTCCCGGTGGCAGAAACCCGCGCCATGGCCGACTCGATCCCCGGCGCGTCCTTCGCCGTGCTCGACCGGGTCGCGCACCTGGCGGCGCTCGAAGAGCCCGCGCGGGTCAACGAGCTGCTGGACGCATTCTTGTTCGGACACCGACGGTGAGGCAGCGGTAGTCGCCCGGACAATCAACCGAAATACCTCCGAAACACGCCCCACGTAGCTTCGGCAGCGAAGGGCCGATCGGGAGGCGACATGAAAGGTCTACATTGCGGGGCCGGCCGGATCCGTGGCGCCCCCACAGCGAAGCGGTGATCGCCGATGGCGTCGGCGCCGACGAAAACACACTGCCCTTACTGCTCCCTGCAGTGCGGGATCACCCTGGACACCTCGGGGGGTCAGGTGGCGCTCGCGCCACAAAACGACTTTCCGACCAATCGTGGCGGGTTGTGCGCCAAAGGCTGGACGGCCGCTGACCTGCTGGGCCATCCGGAACGTCTGACGCGCCCACTGGTTCGCGACGGACGCGGCTCACCGCTGCGCCCCGCCACCTGGAACGAGGCACTCGAAAAAGTCGTCGCGGCATTCCAAGACGCTCAGCGCCGGCACGGGCCGGACGCCGCGGGCTGCTTCGGCGGTGGCGGCCTGACCAACGAGAAGGCTTATCAGCTGGGCAAGTTCGCGCGCGTGGCGCTGCGCACCTCGGCGATCGACTACAACGGCCGCTTCTGCATGTCGTCCGCGGCCGCCGCAACGAACCGATCGTTCGGTATCGACCGGGGACTGCCGTTCCCACTGGCTGACATCGCCGGAGCCGACGTGGTCCTGCTGGTCGGCAGCAATCCCGCCGAGACGATGCCGCCGGCGATGCAGTTCTTCGAACAGGGACGGGCACGGGGTGCCAAGCACATCGTGGTGGATCCTCGGCGCACTTTGACCGCTGCTCGTGCCGACCTGCACCTGCAACCGGTCCCGGGCACGGACTTGGCCCTGGCCAACGGCATGCTCAATGTCGTTGCCCGCGAGGGTCTTATCGACGAGAAATACGTCTGCGAACGCACCACGGGATTCGAGGCGGTGCGCCGCGCCGTGCGCCTGTACTGGCCGGACCGGGTGGAGCGCATCACGGGCGTGCCCGAGAACGACATCGTGGCGGCGGCCCGGCTGCTCGCCAACGCCGGTCGCGCGATGATCCTCACCGCTCGGGGGGCCGAGC
>NZ_LZLL01000420.1:0-652 GCF_001669335.1 Mycobacterium sp. 1245852.3
GGCGCAGGCTGATCCCCAGTTGCTCGCGAAACATGTTGTCTCCGCGCTTGTCGAGCAGGGCAGCGACGCGGTGCAAGTAGTAACCGAACTCGCTGTAGGGCCTGCCCGTCGATGCCATGGCCCCAGTAAACCTTCAGAAAGTTCTCGTCTCAACTGTTCACATGTGAACGGTTTGGGTTAGGCTTAATCGGCACCGCTGCGCCGAAAGGAACGCCTAACGTGCTTCAGGAAACCACACCGGGCCGCGCCCACAACGCCGATGTGTCGCTGGCCTACGAGGTATTCGGTCCAAGCACCGGGAGACCGCTGCTGCTTCTCATGGGTCTCGGTATGCAAATGCTGCTCTGGCACAACGACTTCTGCCGCGCGCTTGTCGCACGGGGGTTCCAGGTCGCGCGAATGGACAATCGCGATGTCGGCCTGTCCACCCACCTGACTCATCTCGGCGCACCCAGCGCGTGCGAAGTGATCGTGCGCCCACGCAAAGCAGCTCGATATTCATTGAGCGACATGGCCGGGGATGTGATCGCGGTCCTCGATGACCTCGGCTGGGAAAGCACCAACGTCGTCGGCGGCTCACTGGGCGGCATGATCGCTCAAACGCTGGCCATCGAACATCCGCGGCGAGCACGCTCGCTGACCTCGATCATGT
>NZ_LZLL01000421.1:0-2188 GCF_001669335.1 Mycobacterium sp. 1245852.3
CGCCCACAGGAACGCCGCCAGCGTCTTACCCGAGCCGGTCGGGGCGATCACCAGTGTGTTGTGGCCGTCGGCGATCGCGTTCCACGCGTCGGCCTGCGCGGTGGTGGGTGCGTCGAAGGTGCTGGTGAACCACTCGCGGGTGATGGCGCTGAACCGGCCCAACGGGTCGGGGCGGCCGGGCGGCCCGGAGTCGGCGCGAGTGCTCACCCGTCCATGGTGCCAACGGGCACCGACAAGGCGTCGGCTAGCGCGGCTCGATCCGAGCGGTCGCCATCGCGTGGGACAGTTCCTCGGGGATCTCGGGGACCCGGGCGATGGCGTCGAACAGCGAGTGCGCGCACGCGTCGGCGAGGCGATCGGCATTCGTGGTGGGGTCGATGATGCGCTGCCGGCACAACTCGAAGGTGAACGCCAGCCAGCCGTGGCAGATCACCCGCAGGTCCCGCTCGACGTCGGGTTCCAGCTTCCCCGCGGGGGTCTTGGCCACCAGGTCGCTGATCCGGCTCATGATGTGCTCGAGCTGACGGTTCTTGGCTTCATCGTCGACGCCCAGCAGAACCGGGTCGGACCGGCCCAGGCCGACGTAGGCGGCCCACGCCGCCTCGGGGTTCTGCTCGTGGTAGGCCATGTAGGCCATGACGCCGGTGCGGACCTCTTCGTACATGGTCAGGCCGGTGGCGTCGTCCATGTTGGTGTTCTCGTACAGGCGGTCGGCCTCGTCCTTGACCACCGCCGCGAAGAATGCCCGTTTGTCGGGGAAGTAGTGATACATCAGGGCCCGCGAGACCCCGGCGCGTTCCGCGATCTCGTCGATGCGGACCTCGTCGTAGGGCCGCTTCCCAAAGACCTCTGCCCCTAAAGCGAGCAGCTCAGCGCGTCGATCCTCGGGGGATAAGCGCCTGCGGGCAGTCGGCATGTGTCAGATAGTACTCATACGACATGAGACCCCGGCCACTTTGGATTCATCCGAACTTCACGCCCTGGGCCAGCGGTAACTCGCCGGAATAATTGACGGTATTGGTACTTTGGCGCATGTAGGCCTGCCACGAATCGGTGCCGGATTCGCGTCCGCCGCCGGTTTCCTTCTCTCCGCCGAACGCGCCGCCGATCTCCGCGCCGGACGTGCCGATGTTGACATTGGCGATTCCGCAGTCGGATTCGGCCAGGAAGCGCTCGGCCTCGCGTAGGTCGGTGGTGAAAATGGCCGACGAAAGGCCCTGCGGCACCGCATTGTTGAGGGCGATCGCGTCGTCGAGCTCGTCGTAGGTCAGCACGTAGAGGATGGGCGCGAACGTTTCGGTGGCCACGATGGCGGTCTGCGCGGGCATCCGCACCAGCGCCGGCGCGACGTAGTAGGAACTCGGGTGTTCGGGGGCCTCGGGATGGGTGCGCTCGCCGCCGATCACCTCGCCGCCGTCGGCGCGCGCCTGTTCCAGCGCCCCCACCATGTCGCGGTAGGCGGTCTCGTGAATCAGCGGTCCGACCAGCGTGTCCGGCGCCGACGGGTCACCGATGCGCAGCTGCCCGAAGGCGGACGCGACGCGCGCGACCACCTCGTCGGCCACCGAGCGGTGGACGATCAGCCGGCGCAGGGTGGTGCAGCGCTGCCCCGCGGTGCCGGCGGCCGCGAACACCACCGCGCGCACCGCAAGGTCCAGGTCGGCCGACGGCGTCACGATGGCGGCGTTGTTGCCGCCCAACTCCAGCAGCACCCGGCCGAACCGCGCGGCGACGCGGGGACCGACGGCCCGGCCCATCCGGACCGAACCGGTCGCCGACACCAGCGCGACGCGCGGGTCGTCCACCAGCAGCTCGCCGAGGTCGCGGTCGCCCAGCATCAGCGAGCTCACCGCAGGCGGGGCGCCGACGTCGGCCGCGGCCCGGGCGATCAACGACTGGGTGGCCAGCGCCGTCAACGGCGTCAGCTCCGAGGGCTTCCACACCACCGGGTCCCCGCACACCAGGGCCAGCGCGGCGTTCCAGGCCCAAACCGCGACCGGGAAGTTGAACGCGGTGATCACGCCGACGACACCGAGCGGGTGCCAGGTCTCCAGCAGCCGGTGGCCGGGGCGTTCCGAGGCGATGGTGCGGCCGTAGAGCTGGCGCGACAGGCCGACCGCGAACTGGCAGATGTCGATCATCTCCTGCACCTCGCCGGCGGCCTCGGAGGCGATCTTGCCGACCTCGA
>NZ_LZLL01000422.1:0-1494 GCF_001669335.1 Mycobacterium sp. 1245852.3
AGCGCACCGACGAGTGCGAATTCACCGACAGGTTCCCGGCTTCCACCGCCCGCGAGACGCGCAGCGCGCGGGACAGGTCGTCGGTCCAGATCGATCCGGACAGGCCGTAGCTGGTGTCGTTGGCCAGCGTGACGGCGTCGTGCTCGTCGTCGAAGGCCAGCACCGTGACGACCGGGCCGAAGATCTCGTCGGTGACACAGCGGTCGGTCCGGGGTGGCGTCAGAACCGTTGGCGGGAACCAGAATCCGCGGCCGGCCGGTGCGGTGCCGCGAAACGCGACCGGGGCGTCGTCGGGCACGTACGACGCCACCTTGTCGCGGTGCGCCGCGGACACCAGCGGCCCCATCTCGGTGTCCCGAGACGCCGGGTCGCCGACGACGACGCGCGTGACGGCGGGCTCGAGCAACTCCATGAAGCGGTCATAGACGCTGCGCTGCACCAGGATTCGGCTGCGGGCGCAGCAGTCCTGACCCGCGTTGTCGAACACTCCGGCCGGCGCGGTCGCGGCGGCACGCTCCAGGTCACAGTCGGCGAAGACGATGTTGGCGCTCTTGCCGCCCAGTTCGAGGGTCACCCGCTTGACCTGTGCGGCCGCACGGGACATCACCTGCTTGCCGACCTCGGTGGACCCGGTGAAGACGATCTTACGGACGTCGGGGTGGGTGACGAACCGCTGACCCACCGCCGCGCCCCGCCCCGGCAGCACCTGCAGCAGGTCCGCGTCGAGGCCGGCCTGCACCGCAAGCTCACCGAGCCGGATCGTGGTCAGCGGCGTCACCTCGGCGGGTTTGACCAGCACGGCGTTGCCCGCGGCCAGCGCCGGCGCGAAACCCCACGACGCGATGGGCATCGGGAAGTTCCACGGGGTGATCACGCCGACCACGCCCATCGGCTCGTTGAACGTGACATCCAGGCCGCCGGCCACGGGAATCTGCTTGCCGGACAAGCGTTCCGGGCTGGCCGCGTAGAAGTTCAACACGTCGCGGACGTGACCGGCCTCCCACTCGGCCGACGCGATGGGATGCCCCGAGTTGGCGACCTCGAGGGCGGCCAGCTCGTCGAGATGGGCGTCGACGGCGGCGGCGAAGGCCCGCAGGCCGGCGGCCCGTTCGGCCGGAGCCAACCGCGCCCACCTGCGCTGGGCCGCCAGCGCCCGGACCACCGCGTCGTCGACCGCCGCGACGTCGGCGTGCTCGACCGACCGCAGCACCTCCTCGGTCGCCGGGTTGATCAGTTGCGCGGTGCTCACCTCAGCTCACGCGTCCCGCGTAGGACCGCGCGGCGTCCACGATCGCGGTGAACAGCCGCAGATCGTCCAGCGACTGCTCCGGATGCCATTGCACGGCAAGCACAAACCGGTCCCCCGGCAGCTCCAGCGCCTCGACGACGCCGTCGCCGTCCCGCGCGCTGACCACCAGGCCGTCCCCCACCTTGTCGATGGCCTGGTGGTGATAGCTCGGCGCATCGGCGGCCTCCCCGACCAGCGCGGCCAGC
>NZ_LZLL01000423.1:0-4256 GCF_001669335.1 Mycobacterium sp. 1245852.3
CGGCCGCGCTCAGGTCAGCGAGTAGCGCACCGGAAGGTGTTTGAGGCCGCCCACGAAGGTGGTGGCGACCAATTCCGGATCACCGGTCAGTTCAATGGATTCCAGGCGGGGCAGCAACTCGGAGAAGAAACTGTTGACCTCCATGCGGGCCAGCGCCGCACCCATGCAGAAGTGCACACCGTAACCGAAGGCAAGGTGCTTGTTGGGGTCGCGACCGACGTCGAAGCGGAACGGATCGCTGAAGACGTCCTCGTCACGATTGGCCGAAACATAGGACAGCAGCACCGAATCGCCCGCGGCGATGGGCGCTCCCCGCACGGTGGTGTCTTTGGCGGCGGTCCGCATGAATTCCTTGACCGGTGTCACCCAGCGGATCATCTCCTCGGTGGCCAGCGGCATCAGGTCCAGGTTGTCGCGCAGGCGCCGGCATTGATCGGGGTTCTCGATAAGGGCGTGCAGCCCACCGGAAATGGTCGCGCTGGTGGTGTCGTGGCCCGCGGTGGCCACGATCAGGTAGTAGGACACCGTGTCGATGTCCGACAACGGTTCGCCGTCGACCCGGGCATTCGCGATCGCCGACGCCAGGTCCTCGGTCGGGTGCTCACGACGAGACGCCGTCACCCCGTTGAAGTACTGGAACATGTCGAACAGCGCCGGCAGCTGATCCTCGTTGGTGCTCCCGCGTTTGAATTCGGAGTCGTCACTGCCGAACAACTCCTGGGTCAGCTTGAGCATCCGCGGGAAATCGGCCTCGGGCAGCCCCAGCAGCGACATGATGACGTAGAGCGGGTAGTTGACCGCGACCTCCTGCACGAAGTCGCATTCTGGGCCGACCGCCATCATCTTGTCGACATAGGTCTTGGCTAGTTCGTCCACCCGAACCTTCAACGCCCGCATCGCCTTTGGGCGAAACCAGTCGGAGCCGATCGCGCGCACCACCCGGTGCTGCGGGTCGTCCAGGTGAATCAGCGTCCGCACCCCGGCGGCCGCCTGCATCTCGTCACCTTCGGCGGTGGTCAGCACCGGCCGGGGCCAGTTGGTGAAGAGCATGTTTTCGCGTTCGATATCCATGATGTCGGCGTGTTTGGTGATCGCCCAGAACGGCCGGTAATTCGGGACCTCTACCCACGACACCGGGGCGTTGGCGCGCAAGTGCGTCAGCGCGGCATGCAGCCGCCGCTCGTCGGTGTACGCCAACGGGTCCGCCAAGAGCTTCGCGGCCTCGTCCATCGTCGTTGCACTCACTGGTGAGACTCCTCGATTTGGGACGCCTGGTCGACCTCCCGACGAGCGGCGTCAGACATGCGGGTAACTTTACAGTAAGCAATCCAGTATGTGACCCTGCAACGTGGCGATCGCAAGCGCGGCGTAGCCGGGCGCGGCGGGTCGCCACCAAAGGACTGGTCGCGCGACGAATCTCCGTGAGGTAGGACATAGGAATGGCGAAAGCCCAGGATTGGGGAGAAACGCTCGAGGATCTCGAGCGGCGCCGCCGGCAGGCGTGGGACATGGGCGGGCCGGAGCGGCTGGACAAGCATCGCGGCAAGGGCAAGCTCGACGCCCGTGCGCGCATCGACTACCTGCTCGACCCGGGCACGTTCCGCGAGCTGGGCACCCTGGTCGGCGGCGAGATCGCGGCCGACGGCCTGGTTGTCGGCTCCGGGGAGATCAACGGCTCACCGGTGATGCTGGGGGCCGAGGATTTCACCACCATGGCGGGCAGCATCGGCCCCGGTGGCAACTCGAAGCGGTACCGCATCGCCGAACTGGCGGTCCGGGACAAGATTCCGCTGGTGATGCTGCTCGAGGGGGCCGGCTTCCGGCCCACCGGTGGCCATTACGGTCGGACCCCCACCGACCTGCTGGCCCAGGCGCAGTGCTCGGGCCGAGTCCCGACCGTCGCCGCCGTGCTCGGCCCCTCGGCCGGGCACGGCGCACTGGTGGCGCCGGTCTGCGACTTCCGGATCATGAGCAGGCAGGGAGCGATCTTTACCGCCGGACCGCCTGTCGTCAAAGAGTCCACCGGAGAAGAGATTTCGAAGGAGGACCTCGGTGGACCGACCGTCGCCCTGCCGAGCGGCGTGATCCACAATGTCGCCGAGGACGACGAGGCCGTCCTCGACGACGTCCGCCGCTATCTGTCCTACTTCCCGCCGAGCGCATGGTCCTATCCGCCGCCGCTGCCCGCCGACGAGGCCGCCGAGCCGCGGCAGACGCCGGAGTTGCTCGACATCGTGTCGCGGGACAACCGCCGCGTCTACGACATGCGCGCCGTACTCGACGTCATCTTCGACAGCCCAGACTGGTTCGAGGTGCAGCCGCAGTACGGCAAGGCGATCATCTGCGGGCTGGCCCACCTCGGCGGTCACCCGGTTGCGGTGGTGGCCAACCAGCCTCAGGTGCTGGCGGGCTCCATCGACGCCGACGCCGCCGACAAGGCCGCGCACTTCATCATGGTGGCCGACTCGTTCCACCTGCCCATCGTCTTCCTCGCCGACAATCCCGGCATGCTGCCCGGCAGCCGCTCCGAGCGCAGCGGCGTGCTGCGTGCCGGCGCACGGATGTTCGCCGCGCAGACGGCCGCCACCACGTTGAAGCTGCATCTGACGCTGCGCAAGGCGTACGGGTTCGGGTCGATGGTCATGTCGCTGTTGGGCTTCGACCATCAGGTCGCGACCTTCGCCTATCCCGGGGCGACGATGGGCGCCATGAGCGCCGCGGCGCTCAGCCGCGCGTCACACGCCGGCGAGGACCTCTCGGCCAAGCTGCGCAACGCCGAGCTGGAGGCGTCCTTCCGGTCGGCCGAACACATGGGCTTCGACGAACTCATCGATCCCCGGGAGACGCGCGACGCGTTGCTCGCGTCCTTGAAGCGCGGCCTGTCCAGCAGGCAGGCCGCCGCCGAACCGGTCACCCGGACCGTCATCATGCCGTGATTTTTTCTGCTCGCGCTACTTAGCGGCGCGGTAGGCCGCGACGATCGGCTCGAGCTCGTCGGGGGTGGCGCCGTGCATGATGAGCGCGTCGGCCCCGTAGTCGAATTCCTTGCGGATGCGATCCACACACTGCTGCGCGGACCCGGTGGCCGAGGGCTCCAGCCATTCCTCGGGGATCAGCGTCGCGATGTGCTCGATCTGCTCGGCGGTGCCCTTGTGATCGATCCCGCCCGCGATCGAGGTGACCACCGGGTCGTCGCGAAACCGTTGCAGCACAGCGGGATCCCAGTTGTTGGTTTGCACCAGCAGATCGCCGTAGCCCTGCAGGTAGGTGGCCAGCCGCGCCACGGTCTTCTTCAGCCGCAGTTCTTCGGGCAGATGGTCACCGACGGTGGCGAAGCACGACCACACCCGCACGCTGTCCGGGTCGCGGCCGGCCTTCTCGGCGGCCGACTTCACGGTTTTGACGCTGCGCTGCAAGGTCTCCGGGGTGAAATAGGTGTGCAGTACGACGTCGTCGAACACGCGCCCCCCGAGCGCGAGGGTGTTGGGACCGAAGGCCACCAGCGCCAGTCGAATATCCTCGTTGAAGTCGGGATCGAGAAACAGGATGGGGTACTTGCCCATCGGGCCGTCGTGATTGAAGATCAGCTCGCCATGCCACAGCCGCCGCATGACCTGGGCCCAGTCCTCCATCTGCGCCGTCGTCACCGCCGGGATGCCGAAGGCCCCGTAGATCGCGGCGATGCCTCGGCCGACGCCCAGGGTGAACCGGCCGCCCGACAGGCGATGCATCGTGGTCGCCCACGACCCGGTGATCAGCGGATGACGGGTGTTGTGATTGGTTGCGGCGGTGGCGATCTGCATCCGGTTGGTCACCGCGCAGGCCGCCCCGACCAGAGACGACGCCTCCTTGACATTCCACCGCTCTGAGATGAAGGCGGTGCCGAAGCCGAGTTCCTCGCCGCGGCGGGCCTCGTCCATCAACGTCGCCGGGCCCGCACCGCCCGCCCCGGCCAACAGGTAGAACCCCAATTCATCAAGCGTCCGGTCAGTCAATTCCAAACCCCTTGCTGGTAGCCGCCGTTCCACACCTCGGTTATCTTGCCATCGACGACGCGGAACACCTCGATGCTGGCGATATTGGTCTCGGTGCCGTCCTTGGTGGTGATCGTCGAGTCGTAGACGATCGCCACGTGCTCGCCGTCGTCGCCCTCGATGACGATGTTGAGGTCGAAGTGCAGCGAATCGGCCAGCTCCCACATGTCCACCACCCGCTGCACCGCTTCGGCGTGGGTCAGCGTGCGCGCACCACCGACC
>NZ_LZLL01000424.1:0-3813 GCF_001669335.1 Mycobacterium sp. 1245852.3
GACTTCAAACTCAGCGGCACCAAAATGAAGGCCGGCGATAAGGCCACGCTGTGGTACAACTCGGCCAATCGCGACGAGTCGACGTTCGAGAATCCCTGGGTTTTCGACGTGGCGCGCACGCCCAACCCGCACTTCGGCTTCGGCGGTGGCGGTGCCCATTTCTGCCTGGGCGCCAACCTGGCTCGCCGTGAGATCAGGGTCGTCTTCGACGAATTGCGGCGCGAGATACCGGACATCGTCGCGACGGACGAGCCCGCACGGCTGTTGTCGCAGTTCATCCACGGCATCAAATCGCTGCCGGTGGCGTGGACACCGCCGCGGTAGACCCACACCGAGTTGGCCTCTGCCCCAAGGCAATATCACCTTGACCAAAGCGATAGCGCATGCGCTATCAGTTCGGGGCTTACGCTGATCGGCGTGACCATTCCCGCGTTTCCCGCCCCTGAGGTGCTGGCCGCCCGCCAGAAACTCGTGCTCGACCACTTCCACGACGAGGTCCGTCACGCCTGGGATGACGTCTTGTCGACCTTCCCGCATCCGCGTTACGAGCTGATCCCCCAGATGCTGGTGCACGACGGCGATGCGGCGGTGCGCGAGTACTACGCTTACACGCGGACCGCATTTCCCGACCAGGACCACGAAATCATCGCGCTGCGCCACAGCGCCGACGCGGTGATCGTGGAGTTCTGGCTGATGGGCACGCACCGGGGTTATCTGGGCAGGGTGCCGCCCACCGGTAGCCGGTTCCGGGTCCGCATGACCGCGTACTTCGTTTTCGACGACACCGAAACGCTTGTCTGCGAACGCATTTACTTCGACACGTTGACCATGATCAAGCAGCTCCTGGGCGGTCTGGACATGAAGAAGCCGGCGAATTGGTGGCTGGGCGCGCGGTGCCTGCGCGGATTCCTGTCGATGTCGTCGGAAAAACCGGACCCGGCGCTGACCAATACGCCCTAAACTCCACCGCTAAGGGATGGGGCAAAGGAGGCTGCGATGCGGATTTCACGCCTTCACACGATGTTCGGGCTGACCGCCGTGGCAATGCTGGGTTCGTGCGCCATGGCCGCCGCAACCCCCTTGCAGCCGGGCTCGCATACCGAGAAGTGGATCGACCTGCAGGCCGGTGAATGCGTCGCCGACCTGCCGCCGGCCGACGGGAGCCGCGTCAACGTCACCGTAGTCGACTGTGCGACAGCGCATTTAGCCGAGGTGTATCTGCGCGCTCCGATGGCCGTCGACGCCGCAATCGCCACCGTAGCCAACCGCGATTGCGCGGCCGGGTTAGCCCCGTATACCGGCCAACCCGCTGCCAGTAGCCGGTTTTCGATCACCTATCTCATCGACTCGAATCAAGACCGCACCGGCGCCAACCCCACCCCGAGCACCGTCATCTGCCTCTTGCAATCCGCCAACGGACAACCGTTGATCGGATCCGCGCACCACTGAGGGCTAGGCGATCACGTAGTCGCTGAGCGGGAAGGCTCCGGCCTCGCGCACCGAGTTGAGTGTCGACGTCGGCCGCAGCAGCGACGCCTCACCGCTGGGACTGAAGTAGTACGAACGCGACGTCGCGCAGTTTCCGGCGTAGAACACCGAATTGTCCAGCCGCTTGGTCATCCGTTCCATGAATCGGTCGGTGGCTTCTTCGGTCACCTCGAAGGTCGTCGCACCGCGACGCTTGACCTCGCCGAGCAACCTGTCCATGTGCCGCATCTGGTATTCGATGGTGTGGAAGAAGGAGAGTCCGGAGAAGGCGAACGGGCTTGCCAGTCCCAGGTAGTTCGGGAAGTAGGGCATGGAGACACCCTGATAGGACTGGAACCTGGTCTCTCGCCACCACTTGCCCAGATTGCGGCCCTTGCGGCCGACCACCTCGATGGCCGGGAAGTTGGCCTCCCACAGATCAAAACCGGTCGCCAGGACCAGGGTGTCGATGACCGTCTTGCGCCCGTCGGTGGTCACGATGCCGTCGGGCTCGATCCGCTCGATCGAGGTGGTCTCCAGGTGCACGTGCGGCTTGGTGAACACGCGGTAGAAGCTGTTGGAGAAGGTGGGCCGCTTGCAACCGAGGTCATAGTCCGGCGTCAGCTTGGCTCGCAGTTCCTTGTCCCGGATCCACCGGAATCGACTGATCTTGGCCAAATCGGAGGCCGAGATGTTCCCCCTCCCCCGCGACTCCCGAAAGTGCAGCGCCCCCACCACCATGATGATCTCGAGGATGACGTCGCTCACCCGACGAAGCGCCCGCTGCGCAGCCGGCACCCGCGCAAATAGGCGCCGCACCGCCGGGGAGAACTCGAAGTCGAACTTGGGTATCACGTGGGTCGCGGTGCGCTGGTAGACGGTCAGCTCTGCGGCTTCTTTGGCCAGCTCCGGAATGACCTGTACCGCGGACGCGCCGGTCCCGATGACCGCGACACGCCGTCCTTCATAGCGGTAGTCGTGGTCCCAGGCGGTGGTGTGGACCACCTTGCCTGCAAAGCGCGCGATGCCCGGGATGTCCGGCATGCGGGGCTGGGACAGGAACCCGGTAGCCGTGATCAGGAAACGGGTCGTCAGCGTTTCGCCGCCGGCCAGCGCCACCCGCCACACCGCGGCGTCCTCATCCCACTGGGCGCCTTCCACCGTCGTGCTGAAACGCATGTGACGGCGCACGTCGTATTTGTCGGCGACGTCCACCGCGTACTGCTTGACCTCAGCCCCGGGCGCAAACAGCCGTGACCAGTCCGGCTTGGGTTCGAACCAGTACGAGTAAGTGGTCGACGGGATATCGACGGCGATGCCCGGGTAGTGGTTGACGTGCCAGGTGCCACCCAAGTCGTCCTCGCGCTCGAGGATGACGAAGTTGTCAAACCCGAGGCGCTTGAGCTGAATAGCGGCACCGATGCCGCCGAAACCCGCACCTACGATGATTGCGTCGAAACGGTCCGTGTCCACAGCGTTGCTCCGTACCTGTTTCCGTACTTAACGAATCATAAGCTTTCCCTAAGATACGTAACTCTAATAGGCCGCCACGCCGCACGCATCCGAGCTTTGCCGGTATGTGACCTTGCCGACACATCCGCGGTAACTCATCGACGGGTCTATCAGAACGGGAAATACGGCCGTCAACTGCGTAAACGGCCGCACCGCCAGCGATTACGCGACGGCGGGTCGCAATCGGTGCCGGCGACTTAGCTCAGGGCGGAACCCTGGCGACTATCGGTTTCTTATCATGTGGCCGGTCCGGCCGCAGCTGTTCCCTGCAGCTGACCCAGGAACTCGTGGCATCGCCTGGCGCGCTCGGAGTCCTGAGCCATCACGTCGCTGAAGAAGGACGCGACGTCATCCAAGCCGGCATTCTTCGCGTCTCGCACATATTGGCCGTAATCGTGCCCGGCCTTCAGCGAGTGGTATTGAATCGAAATGAGATCGAAGGTTACGTCGTCGAAACCCGTTTCACCCGTTGCCATGTCGTCACCTCTCAGAGAGTGAGTGCCGAATCTGGTACTCGCACGTGACCGGCTACCCTGAATGGACAACACCAAACGACCGCTTAAAGTGTTTTTTGTAGGCAACCCGACTGCGCAATGGTGGCGTCGGTTCGATCGCGGCGACGCCGCCGCTATCCACCCCTGTCGCTGCGCTCCGGTACATAGGAAATCAGCACGAAATGGTTGGCAAGTTGACAGTTTTGGGAGGGGCTTGCATGGGCACTTTCGACGCCATGATCGCACGTCGCATCGTTCGCACTCTTGGTTCCGCAGTAGTTCTCGCAGCGTCGGGCGTGGCCGTTTCGGCCGTGTCCGCCTCCGTTATCCCCTCCGCGTC
>NZ_LZLL01000425.1:0-4094 GCF_001669335.1 Mycobacterium sp. 1245852.3
TGGGCGACGCTGCAAATGGATCCGTGGATGCGTTTCCAGAACTCGGCGAAAGTCGCTCAGCTCTATATGGACAACGACCCGCAGAACCGGATCAACCGGAACGTCCGTGCCCAGAACCTGCCGCCGGGGCGCGGCCTGCTGGTGAGCGTCGACGGCGACGTCGAAGGCGTGCTGGTCGGGCTGCCGTCCTCGGTCATACCGCCGCAGCAGTAACCCGTTGTCGCTCCGGCGTTTTCACGCTCGGCGCCGCGGCGCGGCGGGGGAGCGGGCTCGGCCACCAGAACCACCGGCCCAGCAGGGCGACGATGGACGGCACGATGAAGGCCCGCACCAGCAGAGTGTCCAGCAACAGCCCGACCGCGACGGTCGTGCCGATCTGGGCGACGCTGAGCACGCTGCTCGTCAACAACGCCAACATGGTCAACCCGAACACGATGCCGGCGACGGTGACCACTCCGCCGGTGCCGCCGAAGGCCCGGATGATGCCGGTCTTGAGGCCCGCCGCCGCTTCCTGTTTGATGCGCAGCGCGAGCAACAGGTTGTAGTCGGCGCCGACGGCGATCAGCGCGATGAACGCGAAAGGCGCCACGGCCCAGTGCAGGTCCTGATGCAGCAGGTGCTGCCAGATCAGCACGCTGGCGCCGACGGCTGAGGCGTAGGAGGTGACGACCGTCCCGACGACGACCACGCCCGCCACCGGGCTGCGCAGCATGACCGTGACGATCAAGAAGATGAGCACCAGCGCGGCGCCCGCCAGCAGCGTCGCGTCGCTGGCGACGAAGCGCTGCAGATCGGCCGTCACCGGGCCCACGCCCGCCAGGTCGACCTCGGTCGGAGTCAGTGTCCCCTCCTTGGTGGCCTCCTTGATGGCGGCGCGCACCTGATCGGCCCGCTTGGCGCCATCGGCCCCCC
Source organism: Mycobacterium sp. 1245852.3 (assembly GCF_001669335.1). NCBI lineage: Bacteria > Bacillati > Actinomycetota > Actinomycetes > Mycobacteriales > Mycobacteriaceae > Mycobacterium > Mycobacterium sp. 1245852.3. The sequence goes on from NZ_LZLL01000425.1 coordinate 913, forward strand.
ATTCGGAACCGTCGCCATAGACCAACAGGTATGCGGCGCGACCGTTTTCCGAGATGAGGTGGCGCAGCGCGGTGGTGTACCGGGCGTCGGTCAACGCGCGCTGCGGCATGTAGAAGTCCCCCGCGGCGCTGCCCTGGAATTGCGTCGCGATCTCGTTCAGGTAGTCGGTCAGCTGATGCATCTGCGGCCCGAGCGTGTCGGACAGCGTCAGCAAATCGCGCGTGGCCGAACGGGCCTGTCCCAACGCGTCTTTCATCGAGGCCACGCTCTGGGGCAGGGTGGCCATCGCGGTGGCGGCGGTGGTCGAGCCGCTGGTCAGCTTCGCGGCGCCGGAACCCAGCCGCGTGGATGTCTGCACCAGGCTGTCGACGGGCTGAAGCACCCGGTCCACCGTCGAGCAGATCGGGTTGGCCGCGCAGTCGGGGGTACGCCCGACGAAGTCTCGCAACGGGTCGAGGTAGCCCGACACCGTCGTGACGTTGCGTTGCAGGCCGTCCATGCCGGCCCGCATGTCTTCGGCGGCGCCGGACATGTCCGCCAATCCTGCACTGCCGCCGCGTAATCCGTTGCCCAACCCGTCGACGGCCCGCTGCGTCTGCGCCAGCGCACCGTCCAGTTCGGAGACGCGCCGGAGGCGCTGCGTCAGCGTCTCCATCGTGTCCCCGAACTGGCGGCCGAGCACACCGGCCTGATAGCTCAGCGTCGCCTGTTCGGGAACCTTGCCGTCCGGGCGGCTGGCGGACTGCACGGCACGCACGCCCGGCACGGCCATGATGTGACGCGTGATTCGCTCGATGGCGATCAGGCCGGCGGGGTTGCGCAGGTCGTGATCGGCCTGGATGGCGACGACGTCGGGCAACAGCGAGTTCGCCGCGAAATGCCTTCCGGCGCTGGCATAGCCGCGGTTGGAGTCGGTGGACGACGGCGTCGCGGCGGGCTCGTTGAAGCCGACCCGCATGCCGGCCAACGGCAGCGCGACGAGCAGGCACAACCCCAGCGCGGCGACCAGGATCGGGCCGGGCCAGCGCGCCACGGACGTCCCGACCCGGCGCCACCGCCGCGCGGTGGTGGACGGTCGCGGTTCGAGATACCCGCGACGTATCGCCAGGCTCATCAGCGCGGGCGTCAACGTCAGCGCCGCGACCATGGTCGCCAGAATGCCGATGGAGCAGGGCAGCCCGGCGCTGCGGAACGAACCGACTTTCGCGAACACCAGGCACGCCAGCGCGACCGATACCGTCAGCGCCGATCCGATCACCACGGGCGCGATGGAACGGTAGGCCTGCGTCAAGGCCTGGGCAGGGGCGACGCCGTTGCGGCGACCTTCGTGATAGCGGCCGACCAGGAAGATCGCGTAATCGGTACCGGCACCAAGGGTCATCGCGGCCATGAGCGCCACCGAAAACAGCGACACCTCAACCACATTGGACTGGCCGAGGGCGGCGACGACGGCGCGCGCCAAAGCCAGGGCGAGTCCCACCGAGATCAGCGGGATAGCCGCCGCGACCGGCGATCGGTAGACCACCAGCAATAACAGCAGGATGAGACCGATGGTGGCCGCGGTGATGCCGAGCATCTGGCGGTCGATCGCGGAGAACTCGTCGACGATGGTGGCGCCGGGTCCGGTGACATGGACTTCCAGGCCCGACGGCGGCGCGAGGTTGTGGATGGTGCCGCGCACGGCGTCCACCGAATCGCGCGCCTGCGCGGTGCCGAGCATTCCGGCGAGCCGCACCATGACGCTGACCGCCTTGCCGTCCGAACTCTGTGCGCCGGCGGCCGTGGCGGGCTGCGACCACAGGTCGGTCACCGCATACACGTGGCGCTGGTCCGAACCCAGCGAGGCCGTCAAGGCGTCGTAGAACTGGCGATCCTGTTGCGTCAGACGCTGATTGCGTTCCAGCACAACGTAAACGAAGTTGTTGCTGGGTGTCTGGTTGAACAACTGGGCGGCTCGGGCGGCCGCCTCGGCGCTGGGTGCGCCGGGCGGCATGAAGGACCGGGCATGGGTGTCGACGACGCGCTCCAGTTGCGGAACCGCGAGATTGGCCGCGGCGGCCGCCAGGATCCAGAGGCCGATGATGACGACCGCGTAGCGCGACGTCAGGCGCGCAAGGCTTCCCATTCGGTCATGCAACGGTCTGCCGATCGCTGGTGGGTCCGCCGAACAGGCCCACGGCCACATGCTCGCCGCGGGTGAGGGAGCGCACCCGCAGCGACCGGCGGGTGCCGATCTCGACCAGCGCGTGCAGTCCGGGCTCGGCGGCTTCGAGATCGGCGAGCACCTGCTCGGCCGACGCGCCCTCGTGGGCCGCCTGATCCAGCTTGGCCACCAGCATGGTGATCCAACGCTGGCCGAGTGAGAGCAGCAAGCCCTCCTCGTCGCCGAACAGCTCGGACACCTCGGATGATTTGTCGATCAACGCAAGTGCCGCCTCGGGGTCCGTCTCGGCGGCTTTGATCACCTGGGCCATGAAGGCCATGCGGTCGTGCAGCAGTGTCCATGTCATGACTCGACGTTAGGAACTCGGCCACCCACCGCGCGTCGTGCCGAAGTGCAGTCTTTACCTCCTACCACGGGCGGAGGCGGGTGCCGCCCGCAGCAGGATGTGACGACGCACGGGGCTCTTCTAGGATTGGACGATGTTGCACGCCGCAGCGGATCACCTGCGGGAATTGCTTCGCCGACGAAGCGAGCTGATTCCCGTCGGTATCACCTGGGCGGCGTTGATCTCCGTCGATGTCGCCTTGGTGCTCGGCGGCGTGATCGGGACGCTGCAGCGGCCCGTCTCCGACCTGCCCGTGGCGCTGACCGCGTTCGCCCTGGCGTTGTCGCCGTCGTTCGCGTTCTTGATCTTCAACATGAAGATGACCCCGGGGCCGTTGTGGGCCACCTGGTCGGCTTCCTCCGCGCTGACTTTGTTCGGTACGTCGGCGCCGATTCACGCCGATTTCGGCCCGGCGTTGTTGGTCCTGATGGTCCTGGTCGTCGCGACGCTGGCGTCGGTGCTAGTCGGCCTGTTGGCTGCTGCGTCGGCGGCGGCGCTGCTGCTCGCCGACTCCGCACTGCACCGCCTCGACGCGGTGGTGTTATACCTCGGCTTCATCGCGGTGGGGTGGCTCCTCGGTTACCTGATGCGCACCCAGCGGTTGCTGCTGGCCGAACAGATTGCGGCGCAGGA
>NZ_LZLL01000426.1:0-1185 GCF_001669335.1 Mycobacterium sp. 1245852.3
GCGCGCCCTGCCCGCGCCCGAGTACCACAAGCGCGGCGGCCAGTACCGCGCCCCCAGCAACCACACCGAGGAGATCCTGGCCGGCATCTACGCCCAGGTGCTGGGTGTGGAGCGGGTCGGTGTGGACGACTCGTTCTTCGATCTGGGCGGCGACAGCATCCTGTCGATGCAGGTGGTGGCCCGCGCCCGCGCGGCCGGCGTGATGTGCCGCCCGCGCGACGTGTTCGTCGAACAGACCGTCGCCCGGCTGGCCCGCGTGGCCACCGACGGCGCCGACCAGGACGACGTGGTCGACGAGGGGATCGGGCCGGTGCTGGCCACCCCGATCATGCACTGGCTGCAAACCGTGCAAGGCCCGATCGACGACTTCAACCAGACCATGGTGCTGGCCGCTCCCGCGGGCGTCACCTCCGACGACGTCGTCGTCGTGCTGCAGGCCCTGCTGGACCGGCACCCCATGCTGCGGCTGCGCGTCGAGGACGACGGCGAGGGCGGCTGGTCGCTGCACGCGCCCGAACCGGGCACCGTGCAGGCCGGCGACTGCCTGCAGACCGTCGACGAGCTGTCGGATAGCACGCTGGTGGCGGCCCGGTCCCGGCTGAATCCGGGCGCCGGAATCATGGTGAGCGCCGTCTGGGCAAGCGAGACAAGTCAATTGGCGTTGATCATCCACCACGTGGCCGTCGACGGCGTGTCGTGGCGGACCCTGATCGAGGACCTCAACATCGCCTGGGCGCAGCACCACAGCGGCCAGCCGGTGGCGCTGCCCGCCGGCGGCACCTCGTTCGCCCGCTGGTCCTCGCTGCTCGCCGAGCACGCGTTGAGCCCCGAGGTGGTCGAGCAGGCCGACGCCTGGCGCGAGGTCGTCGCCACCCCGGCCGTGCTGCCCGCGGTGCGCCCCGAGGAGGACACCTACCAGACCGCCGAGCAGCTCTCGGTGTCGCTGGACGTCGAGACCACCCGGCTGCTGCTGGGCGAGGTGCCCGCGGCGTTCCACGCCGGCGTGCAGGACATCCTGTTGATCGCGTTCGGGATGGCCTGGACGCAGTTCCTGGGTAAGAGCACGCCGATCGGCATCGACGTCGAGGGCCACGGCCGCCAGGAAGAGCTGGGCCCGCACGTCGACCTGTCCCGCACCGTCGGCTGGTTCACCACCAAATACCCGGTGTCGTTGACGGTCGACGG
>NZ_LZLL01000427.1:0-39849 GCF_001669335.1 Mycobacterium sp. 1245852.3
GCCAGCCGGCGGCCGCCGCGCGGACCAGCAATTCCAGCGGGTAGCCGGATCGCCGGTCGGCGACGCCGAGCTGCAGCAGGGCATCGCGGCGGGCCACCCGCATCGGCGCGATGTCGTGCACGGGCAGGCCGTGGCGGGTGCGCAGTCGCCAGCTCATGACGACCGTGCCCACCCGGGCCACCCACGGCCAGTGCAGTCCGGGCACCGGGCGGCGCCGGCCGGTCACCAGGTCGGCGCCGCGCTGCAGCTCGGCGACCAGCCGGGGCAGCTCGCCGCCGTCCATCGAGCCGTCGGCGTCGATGACCGCCACGATCGGGGTGGTCGCGGCCAGCACGCCCGCGTGCACGGCCGAGCCGTATCCGGCCCGCGGTTCGGCGACGACGTGGGCGCCGTGCCGGCTCGCGACCCCGGCGGTGTCGTCGGTGCTGTTGTTGTCGACCACCAACGCGCGGTAACCGGTGGGGAGGGAGGCCAGCACGGTCGGCAGCGACTCCTCCTCGTTGAGACAGGGCAGCACCACCGTGACCAGCCCGTCGGCGTCGGGCACGCTCAGAACCCGCGGTGGGGGTGCGGCTCCTGCGGGAACACCGGCTGCGAATGCGTCGGCGGCACGGTCTGCTGGGTGTGGGTCGGGGCGGGCGCCTGGGTGGTCACCTTGGTGCTCGGCGGGGCATACGTCGTCGTCGGTGGCGCGTGCGTGGTGCTCGGCGGCGAATACGTCGTCGTCGGAGGCGAATACGTCGTCGTCGGCGGCTCGTGCGTGGTGGTCGGCGGCGAATAGGTCGTCGTCGGAGGCGAATACGTCGTCGTCGGCGGCTCGTAGGTGGTGGTCGGCGGCGAAAACGTCGTCGTCGGAGGCGAGAAGGTCGTCGTCGGCGGCGTGTAGGGAGGGTTGTACGGCGGGTTGTAAGGCGGGTAATTCGGACCCCACCCCGGAATCGGGATGGGAATCGGAATGGGAACCGGCACAATGGGATTGGGGCGCGGCGCCCAACCGGGATCGGGATTGGGCACGACGCCGGGGTTGACCGGGGCCTCGGGAACCGGACCGGCCGGCACGCCGCCTCCCGACGGCGGCGCGACCTGTTGCGGAATCGGGTTGTTCGGGGCCGGGACGATGCCGCCCTGGAATCCGGCGTTGGGCGCATCGGCCGGGGGTGGCGGCAGCGGCGCCTGCTGCTGACTGGGCAGGATCGGCATGAACTTGCCCGGCGTGCCGTTCTGGACCCCCACCACCGGCTGGCGGCTGGCGGTGGGCTCGACGGCGACCGCGATCGCGGTGGCCAGCGAGGCCAGCCCGACGACCGCGAACGCCACGACGGCGTTGCCGATCACCAACGACCGCCGCGATAGCTTGGCCTCGGCCTCATCGATGTCGCCGTACTCGTAGTCGTCGAGTTCGGGGTCGTACTCGTCGAATTCGCCCGGGTACTGCTCGCCGTCATCGGCCAGCGAATAGGCCAGCTGGTGGTCTTCGGCGTTCGGATCGGCGAACTCCGCTGCCGGCACAACGGCCGTCTCGTCCCCGACGGGCCCGGCCGCGGGCGCCATCGCGGTGGCATCCCCGAACGCCGGGGCCATCGCCGTCTCGTCGCCGGTGAGCCCGACCGCCGGCGCCAGGGCCGTCGCGTCCCCCGCCGCGAGCGCCCCCGCCGCGAGCGCCCCCGCCGCGAGCGCCGGAGCGGCGGCGATGGCCGCGCCGCGGGCCAGCGCAAAGGTGGGGTCCTCGGCGACCTGCACGCGCATGGTCGAGCCGTCGCGAAGCTCGTCGGCGACCCGGTGCAGCTCCGGCGAGGCGCCGAGCAGGTACACGTCTTGCGGGGCGTCCGGGTGGCCGCCGAGGTTCGCCATCATGGTGTGGAAGGCGGCCGTCGCATCGCCGCCGGGAGCGTCGGCCAGCTGCTGGGTGGCCAGCACCGTCGGCGGCGCGTCCGGGTCGCCGTCGCCGGAACCGACCATCGACAGCGTCGCCGTCGCGTCGTCCATCACCAGCGCCGCACCCGGCCGGCCGGCCGCGCGCATCAGGGCGGCCACCGCCTGCGACTCCGAGAGCACCGCCACGTTGTGGACGCCGGAATCCTCCAGCGCCCGCCGCAGCCGGTCGGCGGCCGGGTTGTCCGGCCAGCACACCCGGGTGCCGATCAGCCGGTGGTTCTCGTCGGCCAGCAGCCGGTTCGTGCCGACCACGGTCTCAGTCAGCGTCCCGATCGGGTTGTCAGCGAGGTCGACGACGGATTGATCGATCACCTCCCCCTGCGCGCCCGGCCCGACGAGCGCCAAGCGGGCGACGGGGCCGGTGACCGCGACCCCCAGAACGACGTCCATCCCGCTTCTCCTTCACCCCGGCTACCCCGCAACCAGCATGTCCCGGCATCACTACACTTGCGATACCGTTGATAATTCAGGCGACAAGCTTCGTCTACTAGCGCAGCGTAACCAGCTTTTCGAACGACAGGACGCCTCGCCGCGGAATCGTCTCCGCCCCGGCAGCCGGTCTGAGCCACTGCCACGGCATCCGAACGGAGAATATGTTCGCAAGCGAGCAGTGCACTCGGCTCGGCGGGGTGAGCCCCGGCCGAACACCCGAAACCGCGCCACGAATATCGGTCCTTGAATCCCTGGGGGCATGGTGAGCCAGAGCAGCGACGACACCCCTACCGGCCCGATCCGCGGTCAGGCCCAGCAAGCGCCGGCCACCCGGATCATCCGCCCACACGCCACGGGCGGCAGCGGGCCGGTGACCGCGGACCCGAAGCGCTACCGGCACGTCGCCGGCGACCTGGCCGCGGTGGCTTTGCTGGTCCTCGCGCTGTTCCTGCCGTGGAACCTTTACTTCGGCCTGGGCATCCCGGACAGCAGCGCGACGTGGGCGGCGGTGTTGATCGTGGTGACGGTGCTTGCCGTCGCCGCCGTCGCCCTGGCCGGTTCCTGGCGCTCGGCCGGCGCGCGGTTCAACCCGGCGCGGGCCGCCCGGCTTCGCCTGGCGCTCAACGTCCCCTACCTGCTGCTGGTGCTCGGCTTCGTGGTGTTCGACGCCTACGAGACCGTCCGTTTCGGCGGCACGGTCAACGTGCCGGGCGGCGTCGGTCCGGGGGCGTGGGCCGGGGTGGCCGGCGCGCTGTTGAGCGCCCAGGCGGTGCCGGCGGGCGCGCTCGCCGGACCGGTTCCGGCGGGCGACGAGTCCACCGGCTGGCACAGATCGGCGCGGGTGATCGGCGCGCTGTCCATGCTCGCGGCGGTGCTCAGCTTTGGTTTCAACCTGTACTGGCGGGTGCGGTACGCGCTGCAAAGCACCGGCGGCGCGCAGGAATTCGGCAAGCAGAACATCGCCGTGATCGTGACCGCGGTGGTGTACGGCGTGGTGGCGCTGGTCGCCGTCCTGGTCGCCTCCAGGTGGCTGCTGCGCAGCACCCGGGCGAGCCGGCTGACCACCATCGCGCTCGGCGCCTCGACGCTGGCCGCCGGGATCCTGGTGTGGTTCCTGCCCGCCGGTCGTGACCTCGACGCGTTCCACGGCATCGCGCAGAACACGTCGACCGCCGGAGTCGGGTTCGAGGGCTACCTGGCGTGGACGGCCGGGGCGGCGCTGTTCGTGCCGCGGGCGCTGTTCGGGCACCGCAACGCCTCGCCGACGGAGGAATCCGCGTGGCGGGAAACGACCCGAAATGGCTTGCTGCTCATCGCCATCTGGTGTGTGGGGTCGATGGCGATGCGGATCACCGACCTGGTCGTCGGCGTGATCCTGAACTACCCGTTCTCGCGGTACGACAGCATCGTGCTGGCCGCGTTCGATCTGGTGACCGCGGTGCTGACGATCTGGCTGCGCCGCAGGCTGGCCACCCTGTCGGCGCGCATGGTCACCTCGCTGTGCGGACTGGTCGCCGCGCTCAGCGTCGCCCGTGTCATCGTGGGCGTCGAGCTGGCGCCGCGGTTCGCGGACTCACCGAATTCGCCTGCGCTGCATCCGGTCTACGGCAACAACCTGGCCCAGCAGATCACCAGCACCTTCGACGTGACGCTGTGCGGCATGGCGCTGGGCATCCTGGCGGCGGCCATCGTCACCGGCCAGCTGAGCGGCCGGCGGCTGGCCCGCCGCGCCGCCCGCAGGCGCGCCGCCGCGGCGAACGCGGCGGCGCCGACCACCCGGGTCCCCGTCGCGCAGGGCGCCGGCCCGTCGGCCGCGGCGACCACCCGCATCCCCAGCGGCGGACCCGGCGCGGACCACGAACCGCCGACCACCGAGATACCCCCGCTGGCGGGCGGGCCCCGCATCTTCCGCGGCGACGACACCGGAACGCGGCAGATCGCCGCGCAGAAGCCGCAGATCTACCGCCCGCCGCAGGGTTAGCGCTCACCGAAGCGGGGCGAAGGCGAATTCGCGCAGCCCGTCCCCCGGCGCGACGGCCGCGCGGAAACCCAGCACCTCGGCGGCCCGGGACGGGTCGGCGACGATGTGGCGCACGTCGCCGCTGCGATACTGCCCGGTGATTACCGGGGACAGCGAGCCGCCGCGCGCGTCGCACAGCGCGCCGGCCACCTGAAGAATCGAAATGGGTTGTCCCGAGCACACATTGACCGCGGTGAAACCGTCGCGTGGCTGGGTGGCCGCCACGTTGGCAGCGGCCACGTCGTCGACGTGGACGAAGTCGCGCATCTGCCCGCCGTCCTCGAAAACCCTTGGCGGGTCACCCTTTTCCAGCGCCGAGCGGAAGATCGCCGCCACCCCGGAGTAGGGGGTGTCGCGCGGCATGCCGGGGCCGTAGACGTTGTGGTAGCGCAGCGCCACCACCGAGCCGCCCGTGGCCTCGGCCCAGGCCAGGGCGTAATGCTCCTGGGCGGTCTTGCTGGCGGCGTACAGGCTGCGCGGCCGCAGGCAGGCATCCTCGTCGACCAGGCGCCAGCGCAGTTCCTCGCCGCCGATCGGGCAGCGGTGCTCGAAGGCCCCGGCGTCCAGGTCGGCCCGTCGCCGCGGCAGCGGATCCACGGGCCCGTGCCGCTCGCAGTCATAGCTGCCCTGCCCGTACACCACCATCGACGAGGCCAGCACCAGGCGGCGCACCCCGGCGGCGAACATCTGCGCCAACAGCACCGAGGTGGCCAGGTCGTTGTGCCCGCCGTAGGCGGGGGCGTCGGCGGCGTCCACGCCCGCGCCCACCATCGCCGCCTGGTGACACACCACGTCCACGCCCGCCAGCAGGGGGACCAGCGCGTCGGCGTCGCGCACGTCGACGCGCTGACATCCGGGCGGCAGCACCGCATTCGGGCCGTGCGCGGCGGGCAGCAACGCGTCCAGGGCGACGACATCGTGTCCCGCCGCCCGCAGGGCGGCGTCGACCCGCGCACCGATGAAGCCGGCCGCCCCGGTCAGCAGCACCCTCACGGCAGCTCGATGGGCAGGGTGACGCCGGCGTGCGGCAGGCAGTGCGTGCAGCTGCGGTCGGCGGCGATGCGGGCGATGGCCCGGCGCACCAGCGTCTTGAACAGTTCGACGTTCTTCTCGAACTGGGCGAACACGTCGACGGCCTTCACGCCCTCGCCGGCGCTCACACCGGCATCCAGGTCGGTCACCAAAGCGATTGCCGCATAGCACATTTCGAGCTCACGGGCGAGCACCGCCTCCGGGTAGCCGGTCATGTTGACCAGCGAGAAACCGGCCGAGGCGAACCAGCGGCTTTCGGCGCGGGTGGAAAAGCGCGGACCCTGGATCACCACCATGGTGCCGCCATCAACGACGCGCGGCACGTCGGGCAGGCCGGTCACCGCGTCGCGCAGCGCCGGGCAGTACGGGTCGGCGAAGTCGACGTGGATGCCGCCGGAGTCGAAATAGGTGTCGGCGCGGCCCCGGGTGCGGTCGACGAGTTGGTCGGGCACCACGACGGCGCCGGGGCCGAGTTCGGGTTTGAGGCTGCCGACCGCGCACGGCGCGAGCACCCGCCGCACGCCGAGCTTGCGCAGCGCCCACATGTTGGCGCGATACGGCACGGTGTGCGCGGAGAACTCGTGCTTGGCGCCGTGGCGGGGCAGGAAGGCCACCTCGTGGTCACCCACGGCGCCAACGGTGACCGACGCGCTCGGCGAACCGTACGGAGTGTCGACGGTGACGTCGCGGGCGTCGGATCCGAAGAAGGTGTAGAAGCCGCTGCCACCGATGACTCCGAGCATCCGACCATTGTGGTGCATGACGCCTCGGGCGATCGCCGGTGCGGCCCGCCGACCGCGGGCCCGCGTCCTGGCAGGATGTTCGTGTGGCCAATTTCGGGCAGTGGATTTCGGGCGCGCGGCCGCGGACGCTGCCCAACGCGGTGGCACCGGTGGTCGCGGGCACCGGGGCGGCGGGATGGCTGGGATCGGCGGTGTGGTGGAAGGCGCTGCTGGCGCTGGCCGTCGCGCTCGCGCTGACCATCGGCGTCAACTACGCCAACGACTACTCGGACGGCATCCGCGGCACCGACGACGACCGGGCCGGCCCGGTGCGCCTGGTCGGCTCGCGGCTGGCGGCGCCGCGCGCGGTGCTGTCCGCCGCGGTCGCCAGCCTGACCGTCGGCGCGCTGGCCGGGCTCGCGCTCGCGCTGTACAGCGCGCCGTGGCTGATCGCGGTCGGCGCGGCCTGCATCGCCGGGGCGTGGTTGTACACCGGCGGGTCGAAACCCTACGGCTACGCCGGTCTCGGCGAGGTCGCCGTGTTCCTATTCTTCGGGCTCGTCGCCGTGCTGGGCACCCAGTTCACCCAGGCGCTGCGGGTGGACTGGGTGGGCCTGGTGCTGGCGGTGTCGGTCGGGGCGTTGTCCTCGTCGGTGCTGGTGGCCAACAACCTGCGGGACATCCCGACCGATGCCCGCTCGGGCAAGGTCACCTTGGCGGTGCGGCTGGGCGATGCGCGCACCCGGATCCTGTACCAGGCGCTGCTGGGGACCGCGGGGGTGCTGACCCTGGTGCTCATGCTGGCGACACCGTGGTGCGCCGTCGGATTGGTGGCCACCCCGCTGGCGCTGCGCGCGGCGGCCCCGGTGCGCTCGGGCCGCGGCGGCCCCGAGCTGATCCCGGTGCTGCGCGACACCGGGCTGGCGATGGTGGTGTGGGCGGTCGCGGTGGCGACGGCGTTGACGGTGACTACCTAACGACTACGTAAGGGCGACCCACAGTGCACGCAAAGACCTCCGAGCGCGGCGCTTCTGGGGTACCTTTGCGTCTGCTCGGCGACAGCGGAGGACCGCAATGAACAGGATTGCCGCGACCAGCGGGCCCACGAACATCGGCTTGCTCAGTGTGGGGTCATACCGCCCCGAGCGGGTGGTCACCAACGACGAGCTGTGCGAGAACATCGACTCCTCCGACGAGTGGATCTTCACCCGAACCGGAATCAAGACCCGCCGCTTCGCCCGGCGCGACGAGTCCGTCACGTCCATGGCGACCGCCGCCGGACAGGAAGCCATCGCCAAGGCGTCCCTCGAGCCGGCCGACATCGATTGCGTCATCGTCGCCACCAGCACCCATTTCACCCAGACCCCCGCGTGCGCGCCGGCGGTCGCGACCGCGCTGGGTGCGGGCGGCGTGCCCGCGTTCGACGTCTCGGCGGGGTGCGCGGGCTTCGGCTACGCGCTCGGGGTGGCCGCCGACATGGTGCGCGGCGGGACGGCCGCCAAGGTGCTGGTGCTCGGCTCGGAGAAGCTGTCCCCGACGGTGGACATGACGGACCGCAGCAACTGCTTCATCTTCGCCGACGGCGCGGCCGGAGTGGTGGTGGGCGAGACGCCCGACCAGGGCATCGGGCCCACCATCTGGGGCAGCGACGGTGCGCAGGCCACCGCCATCCGCCAGGACATCGAATGGATCGACTTCCTGGACAACCGCACCGGCGAGCGCCCGTACCTGCGGCTGGAAGGCAGCGCGGTGTTCCGGTGGGCGGCGTTCGAGATGGGCAAGGTCGGTCGCCAGGCCATGGACGCGGCGGGGGTGCGGCCCGACGAGATCGACGTCTTCCTGCCGCATCAGGCCAACAGCCGGATCAACGAGGTGCTGGCCAAGAGCCTGGAGCTGCGCCCGGATGCGGTGGTGGCCAACGACATCGAGCACACCGGAAACACCTCGGCGGCGTCCATTCCGCTGGCGATGGCCGAACTGCTGAGCACCGGGGCGGCCAAGGCCGGCGATCTGGCCCTGCTGCTCGGCTACGGCGCCGGCCTGAGCTACGCCGCGCAGGTGGTGCGGCTGCCGAACGGCTAGCCGCGCCCTGATTCTTGGTCGCCGGCCCGGTCGCCGGCGCCCCCGAGCGGGGCGTCCCCGTGCAGCCGGGCCTGCAGCAGGTCGCGCTCGCGGCGGCGTCGTTCCCCGGCGATCGCGAGCGCGGCGGTGGCGCGCCGGCGCAGCGGGGCGAACACCCAGATGCCCAACGGCATCGCGATGATCAGGGCGAACAGCACGGCCACCACGATCGGGAACTGGCTGATGCCCGCCACGCGGGCCACCCCATAGATGACGCCGGTGAGCGCGGCCGCCAGCAGCACCCGCGCCGCCATGTACGCCAACACGGGTCCGGCGACCCGGTTTCCGGCGGGCGGCACCGCGCCCTCGTTCGCGGCGGGGTCCGGCGCGGTCCCGGTGCTGTCGTCGCTAGCTTCTTGTGACACAAGCCGAGCCTACGGCGCGGGTATATTCGCCCGAAGGAGGTGTTGAGTGCTCTACCTGCTGCTCGTCGTGATTTTGGGGACGCTGATCTACGTCGGCTGGCGTGCGGCGCGATCGCAGGCCCACCGGCCGAAGACGCGCGTCATCGGGCCCGACGACGATCCGGATTTCCTGCGGCGGTTGGGTCACGGCGACAATCCGCGCTGAACCCGGTTAACCCAGCACTCCCGGGTTGTGCTGGTCGCCGGGGAACCCGTCGGCGACGATGGCCGCCAACTCGGTGAGCGCCTCGCGCGTCCCGCGCCGGAGCCGGTCCAGTTCGATCTCGGCCCCCTCTTCGAGGTGCGGGTCGAACGGCACCAGCTGAACCGCACGGCAGCGCCGGGAGAAGTGGTCGATCACCTTGTTCATGTCGACCTTGCCCGGGCGCGGCTTCACCCCGTTGATGACGGCGATGGAATTGCGGACCAGGTTCTCGTGGCCGTGGGCGTCCAGCCAGTCCAGCGTCGCCGACGCGCTGCGGGCGCCGTCGATGGACGCCGAGCTGACCACGATGAGCGCGTCCGCCTTCTGCAGCACCGAGCTCATCACCGAGTGCAGCAGCCCGGGTCCGCAGTCGGTCAGCACCAGGCCGTAGAACCGTTCCAGGATGTCCAGGATCCGCTCGTAGTCCTGCGCGCTGAACGCCTCCGAGACGGCGGGGTCGGTCTCGGACGCCAGCACCTCCAGGCCGCTCGGCCCCTTGGAGGTGTAGCGGCGCACGTCGCTGTAGCGCTCGATGGTTCCGGCGTCGTGCAGCAGCTGGCGCACTGTCGCGGCCGTCTCCAGCGGGATCTTCTGGCTCAGCGTCCCGCGGTCGGGGTTGGCGTCCACCGCCACCACCCGGTCGCCCCGGATGGAGGCGAAGGTGGCGCCCAGCGTCGCGGCGATCGTGGTCTTGCCGACGCCGCCCTTCAGCGACAGGAACGCCACCCGGTAGGAGCCCCGCAGGGGCCGGTTCACCTGGGCGACCAGGTTGTTGTACCGGGTGGCTCGGGGGCTCTCACCCAGGTTGATCAGCCCGCCGGACAGCTTGAACAGCAGCAGCCGCCACCCGTCGGACGGCGGCGGGGCGACCGGGCGCAGCAGCATGCCGGTGGACAGTTCCGGGTACGGCGTGTGCGGCAGGTGCTCCGGGCGCTGCGGCGCCCCCTGAATCTGGGTGGGCGGCGCGTCCGGGCCGGTGTAGTAGGCGCCGTACGCCGTGGGGTCGACGCGCGGGATGCCGGTCACCGGCGTGGAGTCCCAGGGCGGCATCCCGCCCGGCCGGGGCGCCGTGGGCGGCGCGGCGGGCTGACGTTCGGGGCCGGGGACGCGGCGTTCGGTGCGGAATCCGGCGAAGGCGCGGGTGGGGGCGTCACCGCCGGACTCGGCCTGCGGTTGGGCGGTCTCCTGCTGGCCTGCCGTCGACGGTGCCTGTGGGGGTAGCTGCGTGGTCGGTTGTTCGGGCGACCCCACGCCCGTCGTTGGATGCTCGGTCACTGCACTCCCCCTTGTTGTGCGTTTTTCCCGTTTTTTCCTATTCGGGCCGGTTGTACACCGTCACCCGACACCCGCATAAGAATGCAGGCCGACAGTGACCAGGTTAACGAAGAACAGATTGAAGACCATGGCCACGAACCCCGCCACATTGATCCAGGCGGCTTTCCTGTCCCGCCATCCCGCGGTCGACCTGGCGTGCAGGTAGGCGGCGTAAATCACCCAGGCGACGAAGGACACCGTCTCCTTGGGATCCCAGCCCCAATATCGGCCCCAGGCTTCTTCGGCCCAGATGGCCCCGAAGATGACGCCGAAGCCGAACACCGGAAAAGCGAAAATCGTCGTCCGATAGGCGATGCGGTCCAGCGTCTGGGCGTCCGGGAACCGCTGCACCAGCCGGCTCAGCGCGCTGTGCGTCCCGCGGTCGGGGTCCGCCAGCGGCGACGTGCGCAGCAGGAACAGGATGCTGGCGATGCCGGCCACCAAAAACACCCCCGACCCCAGGCTGACCACCGACACGTGGATGGGCAGCCAGTAGGACTGCAGCGCGGGCATCACCGGCGCGGCGTTGGTGTAGAGCCAGCGACCCGACACCGTCAGCAGGATCAGCACCGGCAGCAGCAGGAAGACCCACAGCGGGCGGTATTGCGGGCGGCGCAGCACGACCGCCCCGGCGATCAACCCGCACAGGCAGGTCAGGTTGATGAACTCGTACATGTTGCCCCACGGCACCCGCAGGGTGGCCAGGCCACGCAGCACCAGGCAGGCCAGCAGCAGCCCGATGCCCAGGTACACCACGGCCAGCCCGGCCCGACCGACCCGCTCGTCGATCGGGCGCTGGATCGCCTCTTCGACCACCCCGGGGGCGGCGGAGTCGGCGCTGACGGCGCCGGTCAGCACCCGGGCGCGCTGATCGGCGCGGCGCCCGCCGGCTCGGGCCCCGACATAGGCCAGCTCGAAGGCCAGCAACAGCAGGGCGATCACCAAAGCCACCACCGCGGACGTGAACGCCCAGTCGGAGTAGCGCGCCAGCTCGATGTTGACGTGCACCGTATTCATTTGACGTCCACCTCAGAACTCCTTTTGGACGCTGCGGGTGTCGCGTCGCCGCCGGACGCGGTGGGCGTCGCGGCGCTTGCGGCGTCGGGGGCTTCCGGCCCGGTGCGGGGGTACCACCCGCTTGCGGGGAACAGCCGATCGGACAGTCGCTCGAACTCGTCGCCCCAACCGGAGTTGTCGGTGCGCGCCAGGCCACCCAGTTCGACGTTCACCGTACCGGGCGACCCGCCGGCGTCGGGCGTCAGACGGACCCACACCCGGCGGCGGCGCACCAGCAGCGACACCACCAGCCCGCCCATCATCGTGATGGCGAAGACGAGCACCCAGGTCTGGCCCGGGTCGTGCGAGACCTGCAGGTTGACGAACGGCACCGCCCCATCGAAGCGGATCACCGTGCCCGCCGCCGGCCCCTGATCGATCCGCACCGACTGTCCCGCACGCAGGTTGACCCGCTTCTCCTTGGTCAACCGGTGCTGCTCGATCAGGCGGGGATCCAGGGTGAACAGCGACTGGGGCCGCCCGGTGTCCAGCCCGGTATCGCCGCGGTAGATGTCGACGGCCACCGCCGGGGCGTCCAGGGCCGGGAAGCGCGACGACAGCAGCGTGCCGTCCAGCTGCTCGGTCGGCGCCAGCAGACCCTGGATGGCGATCTCGTGGTTGCGGCGTTCGGCGGCGTTGGGATAGCTGCCGGCGGGCGGGTCGATGCGCACCACGCCCGACGAGAGCAGGGTCTGCGGGTTGTCAGGCCGCCACTGCACGGTCGCCGAGCGGATCTGCCCGTCCGGGAAGGTGACGCTGAAGGTGGGCGCGTAGCCGTGTCCCTGCAGGTACACCCGGTCTCCGCCGAGCCGCAGCGGGTGGTTGACCTCCAGCTGGTAAGGGCGCCAGCGGTTGGTGCTCAGGTCGTCGCCGGACTGGTAGTCGATGTGCGCGGCGAACGAGGTGGCCTGCCCCGAGGGCAGGTAGTGCGCCGTGAAGTCGTCGACCCGGATGCACAGCGGGTGCAGCGAGGTGCCATCGACGGTGTTGCCGGCCCGGAACGAGTCGAACGCGGCCGGCGAGGCCGAGCAGAAGCCGGGTCCGCCGTCGGCGATGACGATGACGTTGCCCTCGTAGCCGAACAGCTTGCCGACGGCCACCGCGACCAGCAGCCCCAGCAACGAGAAGTGGAAGACGATGTTGCCGAACTCGCGCAGGTAGCCCCTTTCGGCGGACACTTCCACTGTTTCTAAGACGGCGTCCGGGGCGGCCGCGTCGCCGGCCTCGCGGTGCCGGATGGCGGTGCGCCAGCCGCGCAGCCGCCCGGCCAGGGTGTTGGCCAGGGCGTTCAGCTCGTCGGCGCCGGCCTGGATCTGCCGGTGCGAGTACTTGGGCAGCCGGGACAGGTTGCGCGGGGCGGCCACCGGGGTGGACCGCAGGCTGCGGACGTGCTCGATCATCCGCGGGGTGAGGCAGCCGACCAGGGACACGAACAGCAGCACGTAGATGGCGGTGAACCAGAAGCTGGAGAAGACGTT
Organism: Mycobacterium sp. 1245852.3; assembly: GCF_001669335.1. Classification (NCBI taxonomy): domain Bacteria; kingdom Bacillati; phylum Actinomycetota; class Actinomycetes; order Mycobacteriales; family Mycobacteriaceae; genus Mycobacterium; species Mycobacterium sp. 1245852.3. Next base: position 12,720 of record NZ_LZLL01000427.1, read on the forward strand.
GAAGGCCTGCAACCGATCCAGCCACGGGCCGATCACCGGGTGCGCCTTGAGGTAGTCGTCGACCTTGCCGGCGTTGAGGTTGCGCTGGGGCAGCAGTGCCCCCGGGATCGCGCCGAGGGCGAGCAGGAACAACAGCACCAGCGCGGTGCCCATCGAGGTCAGCGCGCGCCAGGTGTTACGGCCCCAGGCCAGGAGGCGTCTCAAATCGGCAACCTGACGTCGGAGACGAACGCGTCGCGCAGCCAGGAGACGAAGTCGTTCCACACCCCGGTCACCAGCAGCGCGCCGACGGCGATCAGCAGGACACCGCCCAAGATCTGGATGGCCCGGGTGTGCCGGCGCAGCCAGCTCAGCCCGCCGACCGCGCCCGCCGAGCCGAATGCCAGCAGCACGAACGGGATGCCCAGCCCCAGGCAGTAGGCGATCACCAACACGATTCCGCGCGCCACGCTGGCGCCGTCGGTGGCCGAGGCCACGGTGATCACGCCGGCCAGCGTCGGGCCGAGGCAGGGCGTCCAGCCCAACGCGAACACCGCGCCCAGCAGCGGCGCGCCGGCAACCGTCGTCAGCTGCCGCGGGCTGAACCGGGCCTGGCGTTGCAAGGCCGGGATGAGGCCCACGAACACCAAGCCCATGACGATGGTCAGCACTCCCCCGGCCCGCTGCAGCACCAGTTGGTTGGTGATCAGCGTGGTCGTCATGCCGAGGACGGCGACGGTGCCGAGCACGAACACCGTGGTGAACCCGGCGACGAACAACGCCGCGGACCCCGCGACCCGCCAGCGGGCGCCCGGCGGCGCTTTGACGGCTCCTGCGGGCGGCTGTTCGTCGACGCCGACGACCGCGGCCAGGTAGGACAGATAGCCCGGCACCAGCGGCACCACGCACGGCGAGGCGAAGGACACCAGCCCGGCCAGCAGGCACACACCGAGGGCCACCAGAAGCGGTCCGGCGGCGGCGATCTGGGTGAGTCCGGTCATCGCTGCGCCGGCCCCGCCTTGGCCGGGGTGGGCGCATCCTCGCCGGCCAGCCGCTGCACCACCGGCCGCAGGTCGGTCGCCAGCAGTTCGCGCAGGAAGACCGCCGCGACGCGGTGCTGGCGGTCCAGCACCAGCGTGGACGGGATCACGGTGGTGGGGTATCTGCCGCCGAACGCGATCAGGGTGCGCATCGCCGGGTCATAGATGGACGGGAACGTCACCTGCCGGTCGTTGACGAAGTCCAGCGCGGCCTGCCGGTTGTTGTCCCGGACGTCGATGCCGAGAAAAGACACCCCGGCGCCGCGGGTGGCGTCATACACCTGCTGCAGCTGGGTGACCTCGGCGCGGCACGGCCCGCACCACTGCCCCCAGATGTTGATCGCCACGACCCGGCCCGCGAAGATCGGGTCGTCCAGCGACAGCGTGTGCGCGGGATCGGCCAGATCGGGCCCGGACAGCGGTCCGGGGCGCCCGCGGCGCGACGGCGGGTCGTAGTAGATGTCGGTCTTGCCGCCGGGCGAGACGAATTCGAAGGTGCCGCCCTGCGCGACGGCGTCGTGCCCCGAGGAGCAGCCGCCGAGCAGGCCCGTCAGCAACACCCCGGCGATCACGAAACGTCGCGCGATCAAGACGCCGCCGGTTCGCTGTACTCGAGGTCGACCAGCCGGTCGCCGTCGTAGACCAGGGTGGTCACCGACGCGAGCCCGCACTGCCGCCGCCGCGGGTCGTGCCACAGCCGCTGGCCGGTCACGTGCAGCCGCAGCGTCCACACCGGGAGTTGGTGGCTGACGCACACCACCTCGTGGCCGGCCCCGCGGGCGCGAGCCTTGTCCACCGCCGTCTGCATCCGGGCCGCGATCTCGGCGTACGGCTCACCCCAGGACGGGCGGAACGGGTTGCGCAGCTGCCACCAGACCCGCGGGTCGCGCCAGGCGCCGTCGCCGGGGCTGACGCGGCGGCCTTCGAAGAAGTTCGCCGATTCGATCAAATCCGGGTCGGTGTCCACGGCCAGCCCGTGCTTGGCGGCGATGGGCGCGGCGGTCTCCTGGGCCCGTTGCAGCGGCGAGGCGATCACCGCGACGACGTCGCGGTGTGCCAGCGCATCGGCCACCGCGGCCGCCTGCGCGCGGCCGTTGTCGGAGAGGTGGAATCCGGGTAGGCGGCCATAGAGGATGCCGCTCGGGTTGTACACCTCACCGTGCCGCACGACGTGCACCCGGGTCTGCTCGGCCATCAGGACTTGCCCTCCTCGGCTTGCGCGGCGGCCCTGGTCGCGGCGGGCAGGGCGTGCGCGATGCGGTCGAACGCGGCGTCGTCCAGCGCGGTCGAGACGAACCAGGCCTCGAAGGCGCTGCACGGCGGGTATACGCCCGCGTCGAGCAGCGCGTGGAAGAACGGCGGATAGCGCCACGTCTGGGTGGCCCGCGCGGACGCGAAGTCCGTCACCGGCGTCTCGGAGAAGAACACGCTGAGCATGTTGCCGGCACGCGGAATCTGGTGTGCCACACCAGCATTCGTGAGCGCATCGGAGAACAGCCCGGCCAGGCGGTCGGCGTTGGCATCCAGCGTCGCGTAGGCGGCGGCGTCGGCGTTGCGCAGGGTGGCCAGCCCGGCGGCCATCGCCACCGGGTTACCCGAGAGCGTGCCGGCCTGATAGACCGGGCCCAGCGGGGCGAGGCGCTCCATCACCTCGGCGCGCCCGCCGAACGCGGCGGCCGGCAGCCCGCCGCTCATCACCTTGCCGAAGGTGAACAGGTCGGCGTCGACGGGATCGATTCCATACCAACCACTTCGGCTGACCCGGAAGCCGGTCATCACCTCGTCGACGATCAGCAGCGCGCCGTGCTCGGCGGTGATCGCGCGCAGCGCCGCGTTGTAGCCGGGCGCGGGCGGGACCACACCCATGTTGCCGGGGCTGGCCTCGGTGATCACCGCCGCGATCTGGTCGCCGAAGCGGGCGAAGGTCTGCCGCACGGCGTCGATGTCGTTGTAGGGCAACACGATCGTGTCGGCCGCCGTCGCACCGGTGACTCCGGGCGAGGACGGCAGGCCCAGCGTCGCCACCCCGGAGCCCGCGTCGGCCAGCAACGCGTCGACGTGGCCGTGGTAGCAGCCGGAGAACTTGACCACCTTGGCCCGGCCGGTGAAGCCGCGGGCCAACCGCACCGCGCTCATGGTGGCCTCGGTGCCGGAGTTGACCAGCCGGATCCGTTCGACCGGTGCCACCCGCGCGATCATCTCGGCGGCCAGCTCACTCTCGGCCGGGGTGGGCGCCCCGAACGACAGGCCCGACGCGGCCGCCTTGGCCACGGCCTCGACGACGGCCGGGTGGGCGTGTCCCAGGATCATCGGCCCCCACGAGCAGACCAGGTCCACGTAACGGTTGCCGTCGGCGTCGGTCAGCAGGCAGCCGCGCGCCTCGGTGATGAACGGCGGCGTCCCGCCCACGGCGGTGAACGCGCGGACCGGCGAGTTCACCCCACCGGGAATGACGGCGCAGGCATCCTCGAACAACCGTTCCGACGCCGCCGTAGCCCGGCGGGCCCCGGTGGCGTGCGCGGTCGCCTGGTCACTGCTTCCCATGACGACCAGTGTCCCAGCCCGCGCGCGACAATCCACTACAGGGTGTAGCAGAACGTGCTATGGGAGGACGGCGCGGTCCCCGGTGGCCGGGTTAATCGGCGTCCTGCTCGCCGGCTTCCTGCGCCGCGATGAAGTTGCGGCGCGCGGCCTCGTGTTCTTTTTCCGCCGCACGCCGGTGCGCCTCGACATCGCCGAGCCGCTCGGCGACCGCGCGCTCTTCGACTTCGGCGGCGCGCTCGTGCGCGACACCGGCCTGGTAGTGACGCTGCACGCCGCGCCGGTGTGCCGTCTGGTCGCGCTCGTGGGAGCGCTGCGCGTGCTCGGCGGCTCGCCGCACGTCGTCCTCGGTGATGGCCTTGCCCGCGGACAACTCCTCCCCCCTGCGCAGCAGCTCCTCGGCGCGCCGGGCGGCCTCGTTACCCGCTGCCTCTCCCATCAGACGACAGTAGACCCACTCCGTCGACGGGTGGGTTGTCCTGGCCCGGCGCCCCGAGTTGGATAGCGGTATGCGACTGCCGCGGACTGCTTGACGACCAGGTGATGCGGATCACGGCGATCGTCGAACGGTCCGTCGGCCTGGACGGCGGTCGGCGCGGCGGCCCCGCCAACGCGGTGGTCGACTTCTCCCGCCACACGGTCTCCCTGGTCGCGGTGATCACCGATGCGGTCCGGCACGGGCGGCCGGTGGTGGGCGTGGCCTTCGACTCGATCGGGCGGTTCGCCCAGGGCGGGATCCTGCGCGACCGGATGATCCCGCGGGTGCTGGCGGCCTCCCCCGACGAGCTGCTGGACGGGTCCGGATGGCGGGATCCCGCCGCGGTCCTGGCGTGTGCGCTCGCCGACGAGAAGCCGGGCGGTCACGGGGACCGGGCCGCGGCCGCGGCCGCGCTGGAACTGGCCTGCTGGGACCTGAACGCCAAGCTGCGCGACGAGCCGGCCTGCGTGACCATCGCCCGCCACGCCGGACGAACGCCCGCGCCGTCGGTGCCGGTGTACGCCGCCGGCGGCTACTACTACGCCTACGGCGGTGTCGAACAGCTGCGCCGCGAAATGCGCGGGTATCTCGACGCGGGCTATGACGCGGTCAAGATGAAGATCGGCGGCGCCCCGCTGGAGGAGGACCTGGCGCGCATCGAGGCCGTCATCGACATCGTCGGCGACGCCGGACGGGTCGCGGTGGACGCGAACGGCCGGTTCGACCGCGACGAGGCAACCCGGTGGGCGGCCGCGCTCGGCCCCTACGGCCTGCGCTGGTACGAAGAGCCGGGCGATCCCCTGGATTACGCGCTGAACCGGGCGGTGACCGACTGCTACGACGGCGCGGTGGCCACCGGCGAGAACCTCTTCTCGGTGCCGGACGTGACCAATCTGGTGCGCTACGGCGGGATGCGGCCCGATCACGATGTCTTCCAAATGGATCCGGGACTGAGCTACGGTCTGACCGAATACCTCCGGATGCTCGACGTCGCGGCGGCCCACGGCTTCGATCGCGCCTTCGCGTTCCCGCACGGCGGTCACCTGATCAACCTGCACGTCGCCGCCGGGCTGGGCCTGGGCGGCTGCGAGGCCTACCCCGGCGTGTTCGCGCCGTTCGGCGGCTACCCCGATGCCTGCGCGCTGACGGCAGGCCGAATCTCGCCGAGCGACGCCGCGGGGTTCGGGCTCGAGCAGAAGACCGGCGTGGCCGAATTGATCGCCGAGCTGACCACCTGAGACGGAGAGTGCGGATGAAGATCGCGGTAATCGGCTGCGGCGCCATGGGTTCCATCTATGCGGCCAGACTGGCCGCGGCGGGCAACGACGTGTTGGCCATCGACCGCCACCAGCCCAGCGTCGATCGGATCGCCCAGCACGGCCTGCGGGTCACCGGCCCCGGCTACGACCGGGTGGTGCCGCTGCGGGCCAGCACCACCGCGCCGGACGAGGTGATGGATCTGATCGTGCTCGCCGTGAAGGCCGCCGACGTGAGAACCGGTGCGCGGCAAGCGCTTCCGATGCTGGGTGCGCGCACACCGGTGCTGACCATCCAGAACGGGCTGGGCTCGGCGGAGATTGTGGCCGGCATCGTCGGCGACCAGCGGGTCGCCGTCGGCATCGCCAGCGGATTCGGCGCGGCGACCGTGGCCCCCGGCCACGTCCGCCACAACGCCATGAAGGCGATGCGGTTCGGGGCGTACTCGTCGCTGCCGCACGCGACCGTCGAAACTATCGCGCGGGCCTGGACCGAGGCCGGATTCGACGCGGCCGCGGTCACCGACATCGCCGCCATGCAGTGGGAGAAGCTGATCTGCAACGCCGCCTACAGCGCGCCGTGCGCGCTCACCGGCATGACCGTCGGGCAGGTGATGGACGACCCCGACATGGCGCCGGTCAGCCAGGCGGCCGCCACCGAGGCGTGGACCGTCGCGCGGGCGTCGGGCATCGCCGTCGCCGTCACCGACGCGGTCGAACACGTCCGCGCCTTCGGCGCGCAAATGCCCGACGCCAAACCGTCGGCGCTGCTGGACCACGAGGCGCGCCGGGTCAGCGAGATCGACGTCATCAACGGCGCGGTGCCACGCCAGGGCGCCCGGGTGGGCGTTGCCGCGCCGGTGAACGCGACGCTGACCGCGCTGATCAAGTCGATCGAACGGCAATGGCGCTGACTGGGCACAGCCAGGACGGGTATACGGCTGCGGCAGACGCCGGGATGAGAGGAAGCCGCCGATGACCGAGACCGTCACCGACCCGGGCCGCGACCAGCGACTGACCGAACGCGTCGAGCAGCTGTACGCCAACGACCCGCAGTTTCGGGCCGCCGCGTCATCACCGGAGGTGACCGACGCCGCGCATCGCCCGGGATTGCGGCTGGCCGAGGTCGTCGAGACCTATCTGCGCGGCTATGCCGACCGGCCGGCGCTGGGGCAGCGCTGCTGCGAGGTGGTCCGCGATCCGGGGACCGGCCGCGCGGCGACCACCCTGCTGTCCGGATTCGACACCATCACCTACCGCGAGCTCGGGGAACGGGTCGCGGCGCTGGCCGCGGCGTGGCAGTCCGGCCTGGCCGGCGGTTTCGCGCCGGGCGATTTCGTCGCGGTCCTCGGTTTCACCAGCATCGACTACGTCGTGCATTACCTGGCGTGCATTCGGTTGGGCGCGGTGTTCGTGCCGCTGCAGACCAGTTCCACGGCGGCCCAGCTCGGCCCGATCGTCGCCGAGACGCAACCCCGCATCCTCGCGGTGAGCGTCGAATCCCTGGGCACCGCGGTCGACGTCGTCGTCGACGCGCCCTTCCTCGAGCGTCTGGTGGTGTTCGACTACACCAGCGAGGACGACGAACAGCGCGGCCACTACGACCACGCCCGCGCGCGGTTGCGCGACGCCGGGCACCGCGCCGAGGTGGTGTCGCTGTCCACTGAACTCGACGCGGGCCGCCGGCTCCCACCACCTCCGGTGTTCGTCCCCGCCGATGGCGAAAACCCTTTGGCCACACTCATTTACACCTCGGGGAGCACCGGCGCGCCGAAGGGCGCCATGTACACCGCCGACATGATGACCCGGACCTGGCAGCGACCGCACAGTCCATCGGTGGACATCGGCAGGCTGATCCCGGCGATCCACCTGCAGTACATGCCGCTGTCGCACGTGTACGGGTTGGAGTGGCTGATCGCCACGCTGTCCTCCGGGGGCATCGGCTACTTCGCCGCCAAGAGCGACATGTCCACCCTGTTCGACGACATCGGCCTGGTCCGGCCCACGGCGTTGAACCTGGTTCCGCGGGTGTGCGACATGTTCTTTCGGCGTTACCGCAAAGAGCTCGACCAGCGCGCCGGCGGTGAGCTTTCCGGCGAGCAGCTCGACGAGGCGGTGAAAGCCGAACTGCGCCAAGACTTCATCGGCGGGCGGGTCATTTCGGCGATGTGCGGCAGCGCCCCGCTGTCCAAGCAGATGCATGCGTTCATGGAATCGTTGCTCGACATCCCGGTGGCCGACGGCTACGGGGCCACCGAGACCGGCGGCGGCATCATGCGCAGCGGCCGGATCCGGCGCCCACCGGTGACCGACTACAAGCTGGTCGACGTCCCCGAGCTGGGCTACCTGACCACCGACAAGCCGTATCCGCGCGGCGAGCTACGCCTGAAGGCCGCCAACGTGATTCCCGGCTACTTCAAACACCCGGAGCTGTCGGCGAAGATCTTCGACGACGAGGGGTTCTACAAGACCGGCGACATCATGGCCGAGCTGGGGCCCGACCACCTGGTGTATCTGGATCGCAGCAACAACGTGATCAAGCTCTCGCAGGGCGAGTTCGTCGCAGTCTCCCAGCTGGAGGCCACCTTCTCGACGAGCCCGTACATCCGGCAGATTTTCCTCTACGGCAGCAGCGAGCAGCCGTTCCTGCTCGCGGTGATCGTGCCGAACACCGACGCGATCGGCGACGGGGACGCCCATGCCCTGATCGCCGACTCGCTGCAACGGATCGCCGCGGACGCCCACCTGCACCCGTATGAGATCCCGCGCGACTTTCTGTTGGAGCCACAACGTTTCACCCGGGACAACGGGCTGCTGTCCGGGGTCGGCAAGCTGCTGCGCCCGGCCCTCAAGGCGCGCTACGGCGAACGCCTCGACGCGATGTACGACGACATCGAGGCCAGCCACGGCAACCAACTCGGCGAACTGCGCGCCGCCAGCCGCGAGCTGCCCACCATCGATACGGTCCGGCGGGCGGCCGCGGCCACCCTGGGCCTGCCGGCCGACACCGCGCTACGCGCCGACGCGAAGTTCATTGAGCTCGGCGGTGATTCGCTGTCCGCGTTTTCCTTCGCCACACTCTTGTCCGAGATATTCAACATCGATGTGCCGGTGCAGACCATCGTCAGCCCCACCGCGAACCTGACCACTGTCGCGAATTTCGTTGACGGCGAACGCACGTCGGCGTCGACGCGGCCGACGTTCGCGTCGGTGCACGGGCGCGGCGCCACGCAGGCGCGCGCCGCGGACCTGACGCTGGACGGCTTCATCGACGCTGACACGCTGGCCGCCGCTCCCGGGCTCCCGGCTGCGACGGGCGAGATCAACACCGTGCTTCTGACCGGAGCCAACGGCTACCTGGGGCGTTTTCTGTGCCTGGACTGGCTCGAGCGCCTGGCGCCGGGCGGCGGCACGGTGATCTGCCTGGCCCGCGGCGCCGACCCGACCGCCGGACGTCAGCGCATCGAGGCCGCGATCGACAGCGGTGACGCCGAATTATCCGAGCGGTTCCGGCGATTGGCCGACCGGCACCTGCGGGTGCTCGTCGGCGACGTGGGGGCGCCCAACCTCGGCCTGGACACACCCACCTACGAGCGACTGGCCGAGACGGTCGACCTCGTCGTGCATTCGGCCGCCCTGGTCAACCACGTGCTGCCCTACAGCCAGCTGTTCGGCCCCAACGTGGTGGGCACCGCTGAGATCATCAAGCTCGCGATCACCAAGCGGCTCAAGCCGATCAACTACATCTCCACCGTGGCGGTGACCACACTGCCCGACGGCAGCTTCATCGGCGAGGACGTCGACGTGCGCTCGGCGAGCCCTTCGCGGTCCCTCGACGAGTCGTATGCCAGCGGTTACGCCAGCAGTAAATGGGCGGGCGAGGTGCTGCTGCGGGAGGCCCACGACCTATGCGGCGTTGCTGTGGCGGTGTTCCGGTCCGACATGATCCTGGCGCACAGCGACTTCGCGGGTCAGCTCAACGTGCCCGACATGTTCACCCGGCTGATCCTGAGCGTGGTGGCCACCGGGATCGCGCCGCGGTCGTTCTATCAGCTCGACGCGGCCGGCAACCCGCAGCGCGCCCACTACGACGGGCTGCCCGCCGATTTTACCGCGGCGGCCATCACCACCCTCGGCGCAAGCGCGCGGCAGGGCTACCACACCTACAACGTGCTCAACACCCACGACGACGGCATCTCCCTGGACACCTTCGTCGACTGGCTCATCGCCGACGGACACCAGATCGAGCGCATCGACGATTATCAGCAGTGGCTGGCCCGCTTCACCGAGGCGATGCAGGCGCTGCCCGACAACCAGCGCAAGAACTCGCTGCTGCCGCTGATGAGCGCCTACGCGAAGCCCGGTAAGCCGACGCAGGGCACCGGTATGCCGGCCGAAAAGTTCCGTGCGGCAGTGCAATCCGCGGGCATCGGCAACGACAACGACGTGCCGCACGTGACCGAGGCGTTGATCGAAAAATACGTCACCGATCTGCAGCGGCTCGGTCTGCTGAGGAGCCACACCGGCGCGCACGCGGGGTGACCCGAGCTCAGCCGTTGTGTGACTCCGGAATTCGATAGCGCATGTGCTAGCGCTTTCGAGAAAGACCTACTCCCCCGAAGACACCCGGATGCGGCCGCGGGAGCGGGCGAGGAAATACAGCCCGATCACCACCGCCCAGGACAGCAGGCTCAGCCAGAGCTGGCTGCGCGCCGTGCGGTCGAACGCCATTTGCACCAGCACGACGGTGATTGCGGCCAGCGTGAGAATTGACAGCACCGGGTAGCACCACATTTTCACCGTCAGCTTCTCGGCGGGTGTGCGGCGGCGCAGGATGATCTGCGAGCACGCGATCAGCCAGTAGACGAACAGGATGATGGCGCCCGACGAGTTGAGCAGGAACAAAAACACCGTGTTGGGCGCGACCCGCGCCATGATCACGCATCCGAATCCGACCGCCGACGAGCACAGGATCGCCATGTGGGGGACGCCGCGTCCGCTCAGCCTGACCAACCGCGTCGGCGCCTCGCCCCGCTCGGCGAGCACGAACAACATGCGCGACGCGGTGTAGAGACCGGAGTTCAGGCAGGACAGCACCGCGGTCAGCACCACCGCGTTCATCACCTGATCGGCGCCGCTTAACCCCATGTGTTTGAGCGCGGCCACGTACGGAGAGGCGCCGAGTTCCACGGAGTCCCAGGGCAACAGCACCACGAGCAGGAAGACCGAACCGACGAAGAAGATCCCGATGCGGGCCACCACCGAGCGGGTCGCCTTTTGCACCGCGAGCTCGGGGTCGCGGCTTTCCGCGGCGGCGACGGTGACGATCTCGGCGCCCACCATGGAGAAGATCACCACCACGATGGCGGCGAACACCGCACCCACGCCGTGGGGAAAGAACCCGCCGTGCGATCCCAGATTGGCCAGACCACCGTGATGGCCCGGCACCAGTCCTGCGACATACACCGTTCCCACCACGAGGAAGATCACGATGGTCGCGACTTTGATTCCGGCGAACCAGAATTCGAATTCACCGAACGACGACACCGAGAACAGGTTGGTCGCCGTCATCAACACCATCAGGCACAGCGACAGCAGCCATAGCGGTGCGTGGAACCAGTAGTTGAGCACCTTGCCGCCGGCGACCGCCTCGAAACCCACCACGATCACCCAGAAGTACCAATACAGCCACGCGACCGAGAAGCCCGCCCAGCCGCCCAGGGCCTTGGCCGCGTAGTCGGCGAACGATCCGGTCGAGGGGTTCGCGGCCGCCATCTCACCGAGCATCCGCATCACCAACACGATGAGCACACCGCAAAGCGCGTAGGTGAGAAACGCGGCAGGACCGGTGTTTTTGATCACCACCCCGGACCCGACGAACAGGCCGGCGCCGATCACGCCGCCGAGCGCGATCATGCTGAGCTGCCGCTGCGACAGCCCTTGGCGCAGTTGCGGATTGCTGGCCATGCCCGGACGCTAGCGGGCTTTGCGGCCCGCAGCAACAACGACTTACAGGTACAGGTCGCGATCGCGGATCAGGGCCGTGGCGATCACGCTGATCACCGCGGTGGCAACCAGATACCCGCAGGCCAGCCATGGCGCGCCACCGACGGCCGCGATGAGCGAGGTGAGAATCATCGGCGTCACCCCGGACGCGTACACGCCCGAGAACTGGTAGACGAACGACAAACCGGTGTAGCGGGTGCCGGTTGGATACAGCGACGAATACAAGGTGCCCTGGGCGCCGTAGAACAGCGCGTGCACGACACCGAACACGAGGACCATCGCCAGCCCGAACCAGACCAGGTTCCTGGTGCCGAACAAGGCGAACGCCGGAAAGGCCGCCAGACCGTAGAGGGCCACCCCGACCAGGTACACCCGTCGGGCACCGTACCGGTCGGTCAACGCGCCCGAGACGGGCAGCAGCACCGCCATCAGCAGGGCGGCGATGGTCACCACCACCAGCACCGAGACCTTGTTGAAGCCCAGGGCGCCGGTGGCGTAACTGATCGCAAAAACGCCCCAGGTGTTGAAGGCCGAACCTTCCGCCCAGCGAGACAGCAGCCCCAGCAAGGTGTTTCGCCGGGACCGGGGTTCGCGGACGATGTCGCGGATGGGCGCGGTCGACGCGGCCTCGAGCTCGCCCAGCTCACGAAAGGCCGGGGTCTCTTCGACTCGCAGCCGCACCACCACGCCGATCGAAACCAGCAGCACGCTCAGCAGGAAGCCGATGCGCCAGCCGTAGGACAGAAACCGCGTCTGGCCCAAGGCGACCTGCAGGAAGGCGAACACGCCGGTGCCCAGGGCCAGACCCAGGGCCAGCCCCACCTGCGGGATCGCGCCGTAGCGGCCGCGCCGGTCGCCGGGGCTGTGTTCGACGGCCAGCAGCACGGCCCCGCCCCACTCACCGCCGAGTGCGAAACCCTGCAGCACCCGCAGTGCCAGCAGCAGCACCGGCGCCCACGCGCCGATCTGGGCGGCCGTGGGCAATGCCCCGATCAGTGCCGTCGCGCCGCCCATGATCAGCATGGTCAACGCCAGGCTGCGCTTGCGGCCGATGCGATCGCCGATGTGGCCGAACACCAGCCCGCCGATGGGCCGCATGACGAACCCGACGGCGAAGGTCGCGAACGCCAAAAGCGTTCCCACCAAGGAACTCTCGTTGGGAAAGAACACCTTGTTGAACACCAGGCCCGCCGCGGTGGCGTACAGGAAGAAGTCGTACCACTCGACCGTGGTGCCCAGCAGGCTCGCCGCGACCACGATGCGCAGCCGCCGGCGCCGCTGCGCGGCGGATTCGTCTACCGTGTCGGGAGCCCGGCCGGCGGGTGCGGACGCGGGCAGGGTGGCTGCCATGACCCCTTAGTGCGCCGAGGCGACCGCGAACGGCGTACCCGCGGCCGGATGGGACTGGCGGTTGGGGTGGCGCCACAACCCCATCCGCTCCAGGATCGGCAGCACGCCCTCGCCGAACCAGTAGGCCTCTTCCAGATGCGGATATCCCGACAAGATGAAGTGGGAGATGCCCAGTTTGGCGTATTCGGCCAGCCGCTCGGCGACCTCGGCGTGCGAGCCGACCAGCGCGGTGCCCGCTCCCCCGCGGACCAGGCCCACCCCGGCCCACAGGTTGGGCGCGACCAGCAACTTGCTGCTGTCGCCGCCGTGCAGGTCCAGCATGCGGCGCTGGCCCTCGGATTCGCTGCGCGCCAGGCTGCTCTGCACCCGCTCGATGTCGGCGGGATCGATCGCGGACAGCAACCGATCGGCCTCCGCCCAGGCCTCGGCGGAGGTATCACGGCTGATCACGTGAATCCGCAAGCCGTACTGCAGGATTCGGCCGGCGTCGACGGCCAGCCCGCGGATCCAGTCCAGCTTCTTGGCGACCGCGGTCAGCGGTTCGCCCCAGGTGAGGTACACGTCGGTGTGCTTGGCCGCCACCGGTCCGGCCGATGCCGACGATCCACCGAAGAACACCGCCGGTATCGGGTCGGGCGGGTTGTTAAGTTGGGCACCCTCGACCTGAATGTGCTCCCCGGCGAAGGTCACCGGCTCGTTCGAGGTCCACAGCTGCCGCACCACGTGCAAGAACTCGGCGGTGCGGGCATACCGCGCCTCCTTGTCCAGGAAGTCGCCATAGGCGCGCTGCTCGTGCGGTTCACCGCCGGTGACGACATTGAGCAGCAGCCGTCCGTCCGAGTGCCGCTGGAACGTCCCGGCCATCTGGGCGGCCAGGGTGGGACTGAGCATGCCGGGACGGAACGCGACCAGGAACTTCAGGGTCTCGGTCGATTCGACCAGCATCGCCGTCGTCAACCACGCGTCCTCACACCACAATCCCGTCGGCGTGAGGACCGCCTCGAAACCGTTGTCTTCGGCGGCCGTACAAATCTGGTGCAGGTACTTCAGTGTCGCGGGCCGATTGCCCGACATCGGCGTGCCGTGCCCGCCCGCGACCAGATTCCGCGAATCGCCGTAGGTCGGCAGAAACCAATGAAACGCGAGACTCAATTCACAATCCTCTTTCGCTCCGCTGTGGGCCCTGTGCAGCAACCGTCCATCCTGCTGAAGTCACCGCCGAGGGGCGAGGGTTGAAACCTGCGAGATTGCATCCCCGTCCGGGCGCCGCCGCCACCACGGCAACCCGCGGCGGCGAGCGCCGAGCGGGGACGTCCGGGCGCCGGACGGGCGGCACCCGCGCACCGCATCTGCGCTGTCCCGGAAGGCAATACGATCGCAATGATTCGGGCGGCGGCATCCGGCGATAACGGCGCTACGATGACTACGATCTTCCGCGCGATGCCGCAACCCGGCGCCACCATCGCCCTGGCCGGTGACTGCCCGACGCGGGAAAAGATCACCGCTGCGTGACCGAATGGTCACACCGGGTCACACAATGCTTCCAATACGGCGTGGCTCGGCGGGTAATCCCCGGTCAGCGCGGCATTATTGCGATCATGCCTGACCTCACACGCCGAGCGGTGCTCCGGATGGGCGCCGGTGGCACCCTCGGAGCCGCCGGCGTGCTCGCATTCAGCTCCCTGCTGGCTCCCGGAACGTCGCACGCCGCGACGTTGCCGCAGGCTCCCGCGCCGTTCGAGCCGCCGACGGCGGGCAAGACCCTACCGACCAAGCTGACCGGTTCGTTCGTCTCGGCGGCCCGTGGGGGCATCAAGACCAATTACGTGATCGCGGTGCCGCCGGGGCAGACCGGGATGCTGCGCCCGGTGATCGCCCTGCACGGCGTGGACGGGGATGCGAACCAGATGCTCGACATGGGCGTCCCGGACGGGCTGGCCCAGCTGGTCAAGGAGGGCAAGCCGCCGTTCGCGGTGGTCGGCGTCGACGGCGGCAACACCTATTGGCATAAAAGGACTTCCGGTGAGGACTCCGGCGCCATGGTGCTCGACGAGCTGCTGCCGATGCTCTCGACGATGGGTTTCGACACCTCCCGGGTCGGCTTCATGGGGTGGTCAATGGGTGGCTACGGGGCGCTTCGCCTGGGCGCCAAGCTCGGCCCGTCGCGCACCGCCGGCATCTGCGCAATCAGCCCGGCGCTGTACACCTCCTATGCGACCAGCGCCCCCGGGGCGTTCGACAGCAACGACGACTTCGTGCAGAACAGCGTGCTCGGCCTGCCGGCACTGAATTCGATTCCGCTGCGCGTGGACTGCGGCAACTTCGACCGCTTCTACTTCGCCACAAAGCAATTCGTCTACCAGTTGAAAACCCAACCGGCGGGCAGCTTCTCGCTGGGCGGCCATGACATCGCCTACTGGCGAAGCCAACTGCCCGGCGAGCTGGCTTGGATGGCGACCTAGCCCACGCAGATGACACTTCGGGAGCAATCGGTCGCCAGCAGCCCACAACAGGTGGAGCGGCGGACCGCCCGAAGGGGATTCCGGCCCGACATCGAGGGACTGCGCGCCGTCGCGGTGATCGCCGTCGTGCTCTACCACGCCGGCATCCCCGGAATCACCGGCGGCTACATCGGTGTGGACGTCTTCTTCGTCATCTCCGGGTTCCTCATCACCGGGCTGCTGTTTCGCGAGGCGAGCACCACGAATACCGTTGCGCTGGGCCGGTTTTACGGTGCGCGCGCCCGACGGCTGCTGCCGGCCGCGGCCATCGTCGGCACCATCACGGCGATCGGTGCCGCCGCGGTGCTGCCGCCGCTGCAGGCGCGCAGCGTGTTCCTCGACGGCATCGCCAGCGCCCTGTACGTCGGCAACTACCGGTTCGCGCTGCGCGGCACCGACTACCTGACCACCGACGCGCCGTCACCGTTTCAGCACTACTGGTCGCTGGGGGTGGAGGAGCAGTTCTACCTGGTGTGGCCGCTGCTCATCATCGCCACGGCCTGGTTGCTGCGGCGCATCCCGCGGCTGCGCGGTGACGCGACGCGCGCGACACCGTACGCGGTGATCCTCGCGACGGTGGCCGCGGCGTCGTTGACCGCAGGCGCGGTGTGGACCCGCACCTCGCCGTCGTGGGCGTTCTTCTCGCTGCCCACCCGCGCCTGGGAGCTGGCGGCCGGCGGCCTGGTGGCCCTGTCGATCCAGCAGTGGCGCCGGCTGTCGCTGCGAACGGCGTCGATCGTCGGGTGGGGCGGTCTGGCGTTGATCCTGCTGACCTGCACCCAACTCAACTCCCACACGCCTTATCCCGGCACCGAGGCGCTGCTGCCGGTGCTGGGCACCGCGCTGATCATCGGCGGCGGCGCCGTCACCGGGGGGCTCGGGCCCGGCCGCCTGCTATGCCGCCCGGCGATGCGCGCGATCGGCCGGATCTCCTACTCCTGGTACCTGTGGCACTGGCCGGTGCTGCTGCTGATGCCGGCGCTGCTCGGTGAGCCCGCGGGGCTGCCGGCCCGGCTGAGCGCGACGGCCGTGTCGGCCGGGCTCGCCGTCATCACCCTTCATTTGGTCGAGAATCCCGGCCGCTTCGCCGCCGCGCTGCGCCGCTCGGCGAAAGTCAGCCTGGTGGTGGCGGGCGGCGCGAGTGCCGCCACCGCGTGCGCATGCATGCTGCTGCTCAACGTGATACCGGCACCGGTGGGGCACGGGGTCGCCGCTCCCCGCGCCAACATCATTGCGACGCCCCCGTCCAGCGTCCCCGCCGTCAGCGCGCAGGAAGCGGCGGTTCGTCAGGCGTTCGACCAGGCCCGCGCGGCGCTCGCCGCGGCCGTCGGCCTGCGAGCCGTCCCGTCGAACCTGGACCCGCCGCTGGCCAAGGCGCCCGCCGACAAGGCCGCGGTGTTCGTCAACGGTTGCGTGCGCTCCTGGCGCGACGTCGGACAAAGCGAGTGCGCGACCGGCGACACCGCCTCGCCGACCACCGTCGCCCTGATCGGCGACTCGCACGCCGCCATGTGGAATCCCGCGTTCGAGCAGCTCGCCGAACAACGGCACTGGCGGCTGGAGACGCTGGCCAAGGTGACCTGCCCGCTGCAGGACCTGCGCATCGTGAGCCCGTACCTGGGCCGCGAGTACACCGAATGCGAACAGTGGCGCACCCAGATCATGAGCCGGATGAGGGCCGAACACCCGCGCCTGATCGTGCTGGACATGAGCCGGCGCTACGGCGGGGACTTCGGCTTCGCCTCCTACGACCCGGCCTGGATCGACACCCTCGGACGCACCGTGGCGCAGCTGCGCGACACCGGCGCGACCGTCCTGGTGCTCGGGCCCGCACCCGACCCGCATTCGTCGGCGCCGACCTGCCTGTCCGCCCACCTCGACGACGTAAACGCCTGCACGCCAACGAAGGCCGCGGCGGTGGACGGCGACGGGATCGCCGCCGAGCAGGCGGTGACGGCCCGCAGCGGCGGCCACTACGCCGACCTGACCGACATGTTCTGCACCCCTGACCGCTGCCCGATCGTCGTCGGCAACACGCTGGTCTTCCGCGACGACAACCATGTGACAACCGAGTACGCGCAGTTGGTGGCACCGCTTATGGGTGCGCTCGCGGACCGCGCCCTGACGAACGGGTGAACGGCAATGAACTTCTCATGGTCGACCGACGTCAGATCAGTGAAGGGTTTTTGGAGGTCTTAGGGTCATGTCTCCGCTGTTGCTGGTCTGCATCGCACTAGCCGCGCCCTTCGCCGGAATCGGCTTCCTGCACGTGCAGGACCGCCTGGAGCGCTGGGACTACGAGCGGCACGCCGACGACTGATTCGCCCCTTAGCAAAGGACCATTCTCGGTAGATCCGCATGGTCGCGGCCGCGGTGTACGCGATTGTGCTGATGTTTTCCCCGCGCGGCGCCCGCATGCTGGCTAACATGATCAGGATTGATCCGCCGGCGGACATGCCGCTGCTGAATTGGAGCGAGCAGAGCGTGAGCGAGCTGCCCACTGGAACGGTGACGCTGCTGCTCGCCGACGTCGAAGGCTCGACGCGGCTGTGGGAAACCCAGTCCGACACCATGACGACCGCGCTCGAGCAGCTCAACCGGACGGTCAACGAGCTGGTGGCCAGCTACGGCGGCGTGCGGCCGGTCGAACAGGGCGAGGGCGACAGTTTCGTGCTGGCGTTCGCGCGGGCCAGCGACGCGGTCGCCTGCGCGCTGCAGATTCAGCTAACGGTGCAGCCGCCGATCCGGATCCGCCTGGGGCTGCACACCGGTGAGATTCAGCTGCGCGACGCCGGTAACTACGCGGGAAGCACCATCAACCGGACCGCACGCCTGCGCGACCTCGCCCACGGCGGCCAGACCGTGCTGTCCGGCGCGACCGAACCGTTGGTGATCGACCGGTTGCCCGCCGATGCGTGGCTGACGGACCTGGGCGAGCACGCGCTGCGGGATCTACCCCGACCGGAACGGGTCTTCCAACTCAGCCACCCCGGTTTGCGCAATGACTTCCCGCCGCTGCGCACAGCGAATGACGTTGTGGGAAACCGGCTTCCGAGCCAGTTGACCAGCTTCGTCGGCCGCGGCGCCCAAATCGACGACATCGCACAGATTTTGAAGGAAAACCGGTTGGTGACCCTGACCGGGGCGGGCGGCGTCGGCAAGACTCGGTTGGCGGTGCAGGTCGCCGACCAGATCGGCGCCGGGTTCTCCGGCGGGGCGTGGTTCATCGACCTTGCCCCGGTGACCAATCCGTTGGTGGTCCCCGTCACCGTGGCACGCACGTTGGGTCTTCCCGACCAGCCGGGCCGCTCCACGATGGAGACCCTGTCCCGCTACGTCGCCAACCGAAAGATGTTGCTGATTCTGGACAATTGCGAGCACCTGCTGGACGCCAGCGCGGCGCTGGTGGTGGCGTTGCTGGAGGCGGGACCCGAGGTCACCGTGCTGGCGACCAGCCGCGAGCCGATCGGCATCGTGGGCGAGCTGACCTGGCGGGTGCCGTCGCTGTCGGTGGACGGTGAGGCCGTCGAACTGTTCGTCGACCGCGCCCGCCGTACCCGTCCGGATTTCGTTCTTTCCGAGGCTAATTCGTCCGCGATTGCCGAGATCTGCCGTCGCCTCGACGGCATGCCGCTGGCGATAGAGCTCGCCGCGGCCCGGACCCGCACGCTGTCGCTCAGCCAGATCGTCGACGGCTTGCATCACAACTTCCGCCTGCTCGCCGGAGGTGCGCGCACCGCGGTTCGCCGTCAGCAGACGCTGCGCGCGTCCATCGACTGGTCGCACGCCATGCTCACCGAACCGGAACGCGTCCTGTTCCGCCGGCTGGCGGTGTTCATGGGCGGTTTCGACCTGGACGCCGCGCACGCCGTGGGCGCCGACACCGATGCCGAGCACTTCCAGCTGATCGATCTGCTCGGGCTGCTCGTCGACAAGTCACTGGTCGTGACCGACGAAATCGACGGCATCATGCGCTACCGCCTGCTGGAGACCGTCCGCCAGTACGGTCTGGAGAAACTTGCCGAGTCGGGCGAGGCCGAGGTGGTGCGGACCCGGCACCGCGACCACTACACCGCCACCGCGGTGACGCTGGAATCGCAGATTCGCGGCGACGGAACGCCATTGGTGCCGTGGGCCGAACTCGAAATGGACAACCTGCGGGCGGCACACGCGTGGAGTTGCGACGCGGGCGAATTCGGGCTCGCGCTGCAGGTCGTCTCGTCGCTGCAGCGAGTTTGGGTGACGCGCGGGCGATTTCGGGAGGGTGTGGCCGGGTTCGACGCGGTCTTCACCGACGAGCGTTATAGCGATGACGCTGTCGCCCCGGAGATCTGGGTACACGCGGTGGCCGATGCCAACCTGCTGGCGGTCTGGCACTCCGTCCCGACCAGCCCGCAGCGGGCAGAGGAAGCGTTGGCCGCTGCCCGTCAAGTGGGCGACCACGCACTGTTGGTGAGCATCCTGCTGGCCTGCGCCGTACTGGCGATGAACGAAGCCGCGCTGGCGGAGCCGTATTTCGCCGAGGCGGCTGAGCTGGCCCGCGCCGCGGGTGACGACGCCGCGCTTTACCACGTGCGTTGCTATCAATGCTTCGTCGGCAACGTCAGCGGTGATCCCGTCGCTTCGCAGGCCGCCGGCGAGGAAGGGCGTGCCCTCGCGGACCAGTTGGGCGACAGCTTCATGTCGCGCTACGGCCGGGTGTTTCTCACCGGCGCGTTAGCGATGCAGGGCAAGTTCGCCCAGGCGCTACGGGTATCGCGTGCGCTGGTCGAAGAAGCCCGGGCCGCACAGGATCTCGCGATGGAAACATTCGGCCTCATGACGCTGGCACAGGCGCTGACGTTCACTGGCGATGCCGCCGCGGGCCGCGCCGCGGCGCAAGTAGCCTTGGACAACGGTGCTGCCATGGGCGGTTTCCATGAGGACACCGCGTACGTGGCGCTGGCCAACGCCGAGTTGGCAAGCGGCGACGTCGCGGCGGCCAGGGATGCGTGTGAGGCGGCCTGGCAGTCGACCTCTCCGCTCAAGGAGCTGTTTGTGCGCAGCCTGGCGCCCATGACCGATGCGGCCTTGGGCTGTGGTGACCTCGTGGCCGCTCGCCGCTGGGCCGACGATGCCGTCGCCGTGGTTCCGGGAAGTCATCGGGTGATGGTGCTGACCGCGCGGGCGGCAGTCGCGGTCGCGCAAGGCGAACCGCAGCAGGCCGAACGCGATCTGTACGAGGCTTTGGAAACCGCCGAACGCACCGGCGGCTACCTGCAGCTGCCCGGCGCCCTCGAACGCCTCGCCGCCCTCGCCGCCGACACCAGCCCGGAGCACGCCGCCCGGCTGTTCGGTGCGGCCGAGGGCATCCGCCGCCGCCATGGCGAGGTACGGTTCCAGGTGTTTCAGGCCGCCTACGACGACTCGGTGACGCAAGCACGAGAAACACTGGGCGACAGCGCATTTGAATCGGCATGGTCCGAAGGCATGGCGCTATCCACCCAGGAGGCCATCAGCTACGCGCGGCGCGGCCGCGGTGCACGCGGACGCCCGGCCAGCGGATGGGAGTCCCTGACTCCCACCGAGCGCGACGTCATCCGGCTCGTCAGCCAAGGACTGCCCAACAAAGACGTCGCGGCGCGGCTGTTCATCTCTCCGCGCACCGTCCAGACCCATCTGACGCACGTGTACGCCAAACTCGCGGTGTCCTCGCGGGTTCAGCTGGCCCGGGAAGCCGCCCGCCACGCCTGAGTCAGGTCGACAGCTGGGTGCGAATCAGTGGAACGATCTTGTCCGCCATGTACTGGTGCCCCGCGTCGTTCGGATGAACGCCGTCCGCACCGATCAGGTCGGGCCGGCCGACGAACCAGTGTTCGGCGATCGGGTCGATGAAGGTTGCCCCCGCCGCCCCAGCCGCGCCGCCGAGAATGTCGCGGATCACAAACATCGAAGGCGGCACGTCGGCGGTCGGCCACGGCGGTCCGATCACCAGCAGCCGCGCCGCCGGCGCCAACCGGCGCGCCAGATCCAAAGCGGCGTGGGTTTTTTCGGTCAGATACCCGGGATCGACCCCTTGGTCGTTGCGGGACCCGAAGAACACCACCAGCGCGTCGTCGGGCTGCACCGCCTTGGGCGTCAGATCCTCGAAGATGCTGCCGTGGTCGCCGGGGGTGCCATAACCGGCCCTGCCTTCCGCCGCCACGCTGCCCGAGATCCGCGAACCGCGTGACCCGAGCACCTGGAAGGCGCGCGACGTCCAGGATCTGGAACCCAGACCGCCCTCATCGGTTCCGGTGGTATACGAGTCCCCTACCACCGCCACATGATTCAGCCGGAAGTCGAGCGTCAGTGTCTCGTAGGTGCGCACCTGCACCGGGTATGCGATGCCTACGCCCGCCAGAAAACTCAACCCAATGAGAAAGGTGGCCAGACGACTCACTCTCACCTCCACTGTCAACGGCATCGTCGGGTGCCGCCGCGTCCTCATCAAGTATTCCCCGTGAGTCGCGGCCGGCCGCTGAGGCGGCCATCACACCGCGCGGGCCGAAACCGCTTCCAGCGGACGGTCGATCGGATGCAGCTTACTGTTTGGCTCGCCGGGATCGCTTCTCGCGTTGACGACCCTGACATCGACCATCTTGCGCATCCAGCGGCGGGCGGGCTCTTCGACGCCGTGATACAGCAGCACCGAGGCGCCCAGGGCGATCGCGAGCAGGCCGATGATGTTCCACTTCCACGGGTTATCCAGGGTCGGCAGCTCGAATTGCTCCACGGCCCATCCCCAGGAGGTGTGCACCAGCTCGTGCACCATGTACAGGCAGAACGAGATCTTGCCGCCGTACACCATCACTCGGGTCGACAGCACCCGCGGCAGGCTGCCCAGCCCCACCGCCAGCGAAATCACCAGCGGAACGAACAACACGTCGACGACGCCACCGCTGTCGTTCTCCACGACTCCCGATATCGGGTGCGCGCCAAACCAATACAGCACGCCCACCATGGCGGCCAGCAGCAGCAGGGACACGTATCCGGCGACGCGGCGGCCGCGATGGGTCAGGCGCAGCCTGCGCACCGCGGCGCAGGCCAGCGCGCCGGCGGTGAACTGGGTGACGATTCGGGGCAGCCAGCTCCACGGGGTGTAGAAGTGGCCACTGGCGAGCAACATCAGCACCGGCGGCAGCGACGCCGCGAAGGCCAGGACCATCAAGCTGCGCGCCCTGGTCGCCTGTTTCATCCGCAACAGGACCAGCACCATGACGGCGAAGAGCACGTAAGCCAGCCATTCCGCGCTGATCGACCAGGCCGGCCCATCCCAACTCGAGTCGTCGAAGAACGGCACAAACCACAACTGCACCAACAGGATTTGGCGCACGTAGCTGATCGCCGTGAGCGACGCCGCGTCCGGCGACGGCACATGACCGACGTGCAGGGTGAAGATCACCCACAGGGCGGCCAGATGCAGGGTGACCAGATACACCGGCCATACCCGGGCCAGCCGCAGCCACAGGAAATGCAGGGTCGCGCGGGTCGACCAGGACCGGCCCATGCGGTCGAGATAGTTGTAGGTCAGCACGAACCCGCTGAGGATGAAGAACAGGTCGACACCCTGGGCGCCGCAGTTGAGCACCGGGGCAAGGGCGTCGCGGAAATCGGACGAGACGTCGCCGAGCATCGGCCGGAAGTGGAACAGCACCACCCAGAGCGCGGCGACAATGCGGAGCCCCGTCAGGGCCGTGATCTCGCCCCTGATCTCTCCGCCCCGCACGCTGCTCTTCCCGTCCGAATCGTGGCCGTTCCGTTTCGCGCTACTTCGGCCGAGCGGGAAATCTCGCCTTTTCACAAGCCCCCCGACTAGAACCGGCAGCCTTGGCAGCCTAGCAGCGCAATCGTCGGCACGGGTGGACGGTTGTGGTGTGGCAAACCGGGTTCCGGGGTAATCCATGGGCCCGATGACCCGCTGGGCGTTTGCTCAGCCCTCGGTCGCAATGGGGCCGCATTCGCTTCTTAGCAAAGCGTTAGACACGGCTTCCGATCCCCTTAGGCTTGCGGCCTAACGTTTGAATCACACTTTGGTGAGCGTGGCGGCGCCCTCCGAAGACCGCGCGAGCGCCACGGAGAGTGAGGGGTCTGCATGACGATCGCAGGCAACCAGACCGGCCACGACAACTGCGTATTTGACTGCGACGGCGCACAAGTCCGGGCGCACTACCGCCACCTGGCGACCGTGGTGCACATTCGCGGCGAAATCGACGACGAAAATGTCGACCGCCTCAGTGACCACATCGCGCGGTTCACGCTGGGAGAAAACCCCGTGGTGCTCGACGTGGCGGACGTCAGTGAATTTGCTGAGGCCGGCATCTCGCTGCTGTACGCGTTTGACGCCGATTGTCGCGCCGCCGGGGTGGACTGGACCCTCGTCGCCAGCTCAGCGGTGACCCAGGCGCTAGATGACACCGGTCATGACGCCAGCTTCCCGATCATGCGCTCGGTTCACGAGGCGCTGCAGGATCGGGCCGACGCCATCGTGCTGCGCCGCCGGATGGCGTTGCCGCTGGTCAGGAAGACGCCTTAGCGCGCGAGCGCAACCGGCGCAGCCTGGCACCTCCGACGACCGCCAGCACCCCGGCTGTGGTCAACAGCACCAGCGTGAGCAGCAGCAGCTGCGGGTCATAGATCACCGACGTGGTGGAGGGTTGACCGTCCGCGATCGGCGCCACCGACACGGTGTGATGCGAGTGCCACCAGGACAACCCCGAGCAGACGAACGCGGCGCCGGCCAGGCCGAGCTCGAGGATCGCGCGATAGCGGGAGTTCATTGCGCCGCCCCGGTGTCGTCGTCCCACTCCCGGTCGACGGCATCGGAGCGGGTCGGCTCCACCCGCTCCTGCACCAGTGGGGTCAGCGCGGCCCGCAGCTGACGATGCCGACGCGCCCAGGCCTGGGCGGTGCGGTCATTGGTGAGCTTGAGGCCGATGCCGACGCGTCCGCGCGGCACCCCGACCAGTTCGCCCAGGGCCCGGGCCGACTGCCAGCGCGCCAGGTCCTTCCCGGAGGCCTCGTGATTTTCGGGCTCGGGATACACCTTGACGATCTCGCGCACCAGAATCGTTTCGGTGCCCTGGCGCAGCGCGTCCTCGGTGAGCTCGACCGAGACGTGGATCCGGGCGGCCTTCACCTGTATCCCCAGGAACGCCGACACGAGCACCAGGAAGATCGCGGGGACCACCAGCGACACCGGGGCACCGCTCCAGATTTCGATCAGGATCATCGCCACCGCCGCGAGCGGGCCGCACGCCAACCACCACCAGCTCGCACCGGGTTCGTAGAACAACGGCTTGGGTGCGGTGTCGCCGCCGGTCGTCATCGCAAGCCCCATCTCACGAAAGCCACCCTGCCGCATCGGCGGCCCAATAGGTGAGAACGATATCGGCCCCGGCGCGCCGGATGCTGGTCAGCGACTCCAGCGCCGCGGCGCGCTCGTCGATCCAATTGTTCGCGGCGGCAGCGCAGATCATCGCGTACTCCCCCGACACCTGATAGGCGGCGACGGGAACGGGCGAGACATCCGCCGCGGCCGCGACCACGTCGAGATAACTCATCGCCGGTTTGATCATCACGATGTCGGCACCCTCGTCGAGATCGAGCGCGATCTCGCGCAGCGCCTCGCGGGCGTTGCCCGCCTCCTGCTGATAGGTGCGCCGGTCGCCGGACAGACTCGAGCTGACCGCCTCACGAAACGGGCCGTAGAACACCGAGGCGAATTTGGCGGCGTAGGCCAGGATCGCCACGTCGGTGAAGCCCGCGGCGTCCAACCCGTCGCGGATCGCGCCCACCTGTCCATCCATCATGCCGCTCGGCCCCACCACCTGAGCGCCCGATTCGGCTTGCGCCACAGCGAGTTCCACGTACCGGGCCACGGTGGCGTCGTTGTCGACCCGGCCCCGGCCGTCCAGGACGCCGCAGTGGCCGTGGTCGGTGAACTCATCCAAACAGGTGTCGGCCATCAGCACGGTGGCCTCGCCGAGGTCCTTGGCCAGGTCTCGCAGCGCAACGTTGAGGATCCCGTCGGCGTCGGTCCCGGCCGAACCGATCGAATCCTTGTCCTCGTCACGGGGCACGCCGAACAGCATCAACCCGCCCACCCTGGCGGCGACCGCGCTGGCGGCCGCGCTGCGCAACGAATCACGGGTGTGCTGTACCACGCCCGGCATGGACGTGATCGGCCGGGGTTCGTCGATGCCGTCGGCGACGAACATCGGCAGCACCAAATGCCTTGGCTCCAAGGAGGTTTGCGCCACCAGACGGCGCAAAGCCGGGGTGGTGCGAAGCCGACGCGGGCGCTGCCGCGGGTAGGCACTCATGCTCGTTGAGTGGCGACCCGCTGCGCGCGCTCCAGCGCGCTTGCGATCGCCACTAGCGCCTGCGGCTCTTTTTGCGCGGCGGCGGCAGCGCACCCTCGGCGCGCAACCGCGCGGCGTGTTCGGCCAGCGCGTCGACCAGCGGACCAACCGCGGCGGTCTCGGGCTGGACATCCACCCGCAGACCGAATTCGGCTGCGGTCTCTGCGGTTTTGGGACCGATGCAGGCGATGATCGTCCGGGCGTGCGGCTTGCCGGCGATGCCGACCAGGTTGCGCACCGTGGAGCTGGACGTGAAGCACACGGCGTCGAAGCCACCGGTCTTGATCATCTCTCGCGTCTCCGCCGGTGGCGGGGCGGCCCGCACCGTCCGGTAGGCGGTGACATCCTCGATCTCCCAACCACGTTCGCGCAGACCCTCGGCCAGCGTCTCGGTGGCGATGTCCGCACGCGGCAGCAGGACCCGGTTGACCGGGTCGAAAATGCTGTCGTAGGGCGGGAAGTCGTCGAGCAGGCCCAGCGAGGACTGCTCACCGGCCGGCACCAGCTCCGGGCTGATCCCGAACGCGCGCACCCGGTCGGCGGTCGATTCGCCCACACACGCGATCTTCACTCCGGAGAACGCGCGCGCGTCCAGACCGAACTCGCCGAACTTCTCCCACACCGCGCGCACCGCGTTGGTGGAGGTGAACACCACCCACTGGAAGCGGCCGTCGACCAATCCCTTGACGGCCCTTTCCATCTGAGCGGGGCTGCGCGGCGGCTCGACGGCAATGGTCGGCACCTCGATGGGCAGCGCGCCGTAGGACGTCAGGCGTTCGCTCATCTCGCCGGCCTGGTCCTTGGTGCGCGGCACCAGCACGGTCCAGCCGTACAGCGCGCGGCTCTCCCACCAGTTCAGCTTCGCCCGGCTGGCCACCGTCTTGCCGATGGTCACCACCAGCGGTCCGGTCAGTGGACCGGCGGGGTCGGTGCCGCCCAGCACCGCCGAGTCGGTCAGGCCGTGCAGCGTGGTCTCGATCGAACGCTGCTGGCAGGTGGTGCCGTGTGCGGTCACCACGCACGGGGTGTTCTCGGCGAGCTCGTGCTCGATCAGGGTGCGTGCCGCGTCGGCCAGATGCGACGACGTTGCCTGCAGGATCAGCGGACCGGGCGCGGCGGCCAGCGCCTCCCAATCCACTTGTGGGTCGCGCACGTCGGCCACGGTGTGCGACGAGCCCAGCGGCAGCCCCGCATACGTCGGCACGGCATCGCTGGGGGCCAGCCCCGGCACGATCTCGATGTGCAGGTGGCTGCGCGCGACGGCGTTCACCTCGGTGATGACCGCGTCGACCGTCAGCGGGTCGCCGGCCACCAGGCGCACCACGTCCACCCCCGTGCGGGCCTCGGTGGTCAGCGTCTTGGCCACCTCGGCGGGATCACCCAGGGCCGGGCGAATGTCGGGACCACCGGAGATCACCGCCGGCTGCATCTTGGTCGGCTCGGATCCGCCGTCGCCGGTGGAGGCGGCCGGCTCCGCCGGAGCCGGGCCGGAAACCGGCGGCAGGTCTTTGCCGATCAGGGCCAGCACCGGCTCAGGCACGTCGGGGTCGGTGAACACCAGGGCGGCGTTCGCCAGCACCGTGGCGGCCCGGGCCGG
>NZ_LZLL01000428.1:0-622 GCF_001669335.1 Mycobacterium sp. 1245852.3
TCTGCGCGCAAGACGAATGCGTCGAGGTGACCCCGGAGATCGTGCGGGTGCGCAAGGTCGAGCTGGACGCCACCGCCCGGGCCCGCAGCCGGTCGCGCGCCAAGGCGCGGGGTTAACACCGGGGTGGTTGGACGGGCTGCTGTGCGGTTGCTCGATACCCTGATCAGCGTGCCGAGACGAGTCCGCCGTTGGTTCATGGTGCTGGGCGGACTGATCTTTTTGGTCGGACTCGTGCTCTCGGCCTGTACGGTCAACCCGCCGCCGGCGCCGCAGAGCACCGATACGCCGCACAACTCCGTGCCGCCGCCACCGCGGGTCAGCGAGATCATCATGGGCATCGACTCGATCGGGGCCGGCTTCAACCCGCACCTGCTGTCCGACCTGTCCCCGGTGAACGCGGCGATCAGCGCGCTGGTGCTGCCGAGCGCCTTTCGGCCGGATCTTGTAGGTCACCGTGAACGGGTTCTGGCCGGTCACCTCGGCCGACACCAGCAGGGTCGGGTCCATCTCCCAGCGGGAACCGGTCGGCATGTTGGGGTCGGGGACCGGCCGAAAGGCGCTCGGCAGCACCAGCGCGCTGATCGCCGCGTTCACCGGGGACAGGTCGGACAGCAGGTGCGGG
>NZ_LZLL01000429.1:0-1407 GCF_001669335.1 Mycobacterium sp. 1245852.3
CTGTGAGGCCGGTGGTAGTTGTAGTGGACGTTCCAGATGCCGAGGGCGTCTGCGCGCTGTTGCTCTGATGTCCATGCGTGTGCGTAGAGGAACTCTTCGGCCAGTATTCGGTTGTATCGCTCTACTTTTCCGTTATGACGTGGGGTGTAAGGCGCGATCTTTTGGTGACGTGCTCCGAGCATGGCGCGGGCGAAGGAGTCGGCTCGGTAGCAGGCTCCGTTATCAGTTACGATCCGCTCGATTCGTATGATGCCGTGTGCGGCGAACCAGGCTCGCGCCCGATGCATGAATCCGATTGCCGTAGAGGCTTTCTCGTCTGTCAACGCTTCGGTGTAGGCGAGGCGGGAGAAGCCATCGATGGCGGAATGCATATAAACATATCCGCCGCGCGCCCTGGGCCTTGCCGCGAGCTACGGAGCGGGCCTGGTTGCTGGCACGGCCGTGGGTCCTCCATCCGCCGCCGTCGGGTATTCGTCCGACTTTCTTAACGTCGAGGTGGATCTGATGACCTGGGCAGCGGGCGATGATCTTGAGCGGCTTACGGTTGCTGCCGCCGTTGGGATCGATGAATCGGCGGCGTTGGAGTCCCAGCTGGGTGAGGTGGCGGGTCACGGTACGTCGGCTGATCGCGATGCCCTCGCTGTTAAGCTCGAAGGCAATTCGCGATGCCGACCACTTCCAGGTTCGACGCCAATGTTCAACCTTGGTGACAGTGTCGGCTGACGTCGTCGTCGGCTGACGGTGCGGCGCCGATGAGCGATCTTGAAGGCCTAGCTCTCCGTGGTTGCGGTATCGGTTCACCCACTTGGATGCGCAGGACCGCGAGATGCCCATCTCGGCGGCGACGTGAGCGATAGGGCGACGTTGGCAGCCCTCAACGAGGCGGCGGCGACCTTCTAGGGACAGTGGGGCGTTGCGGTGGGACACGGTTGGACTTTCTTGTCATTGGGCTGGCGATAGGTGGTGGACGCGGATCTGGCCGGGATCGGCTGTGCCGCTGTTACTTCGAGGAATCGCCGGCGTGGTGAATCCGAAGGCGCTCCGGGAACGCTCGGGACAGGCAACAGCCGTGAAGAGGCCGCCCTATGCGGCGATCTCGGCGATGTTGTCGAGCATTGTGGGCCAGACCTGCCGTGGGAATGCGCCGTGTCCGACGCCGTCGAGCATGACGAGTTTGGCGCCGGGGATAGCTTTGGCGGTGGCGTAGCCGCCGGCGGGTTTGATGAGCGGGTCGAGGGTGCCGTGCATGACCAGGGCCGGAAGCGTCAGTGTGGATAGTGCTCGGGTGCGGTCGGGGGCGGCGAACATCGCTGCTTGCTGGCGGAGCTTGCCGCCCGGATCATGTGCGCGTTGAAAGCTGGCTGCTCCAACGTCGTTGAGCCAGTCGATGTCGAGCGGATAGTTGGC
>NZ_LZLL01000430.1:0-769 GCF_001669335.1 Mycobacterium sp. 1245852.3
TACAGCCTCGTTGATGGTGCAGTCAGCGATCGCCGCTGAGGACTGGAAGCTGGCCGTCATGGTGGCATTTTCTGCGCTCGAAATGATCGACAAGATCGCCACCCACCAGGAACTAATCGGTACAGCCCACCAAGGTCTGCGCCGATGGAGGAGCGCGGCATTGGACGATCCCGACTGGCCGACTCCACCGCAATCGCCACCGCTCGACCCCGACCTGCGTAGGCAGGTGATCGGCAATATCGCCGACTGCTTGCCGAATCTGCCTGCTGGCCCACATGATCAGCGACAACCAGATCTCTACGGGCAGGCTTACGTGTTTGTCTTCAATGCAACGTTCGACGCCATCCTCGACGGCGACCACGACCGGGCCACGAACTGGTTCACAACTCTGTTCAATCAGAATCAATCCGCAGCCCAACGGATGATCGCAGATGTCGCCGGACAGCTGCCCCTCCTCCGCTTCATCTACACGGTGGAACCACTTGTCGCGCTGATGGAGCTCAGCGGCTATGCCATCCTGCTCCAGGAACTCAATGGCGAAGGCATCTGGGACGCTGTCCGACCGATGTGGGATTTTCGGCGTGACCAGCTCGGCGAGGACTTCCTGCCAAGCCTTCTCGACATCGTGGCACATGTCGACTCTGCGTTCTCCCTCAACGACCTCTACGTCCTGCGGGCTTCACGCGAACAGAAGCTGGTCACGCCGAAAATCCCACATCGGTCGGACAGCGTCCCAGATGCCTTCGCCATTGAGTTCCTGGAGCAGGAT